>CAUABY010000095.1 GCA_958427375.1 uncultured Eubacteriales bacterium | reverse complement strand
GCCCTCTTCTCTCAATGCCTTGAGCGAGGCGAGACTCACACTGTCGGGGTTGCACTCCACAGTGACCTCGGCATCCATGCGCACATTGCCGTTCATTTTCAGCGCGTTGAAAATTTCGCCTATTCTCTCAGCGCCGTAAAAGCTCGGCGTGCCGCCGCCAAAGTATATTGTGTCCACCTCATAGTTTTTTATTGCCGCCGTGGACTCCTCAATATGCGCGATAAGCGCGTCCAGATAGTCCGGCATCATGTGCTCACAGCCCGCGAGAGAGTAGAAATCGCAGTATGAGCACTTGCTTGCGCAGAACGGTATATGGATGTATATTCCAAGCCGTTTTTTCATAAATCGGTTTTCTCCAAAGCTTTTTTGAACCTTATATTAATATGCCCGCGCGGGGGAAGAATAACTATGCATTAAAAGAGGTCGCTCACCATGATGACAAAGCCCGCGGGATCCTCAATCTCACAGCCGGCCATCATCTCAGCGAGGGTCTCAAGCACCTTGGCAAGATGCCCGGCGCGCTCCTTGTCGCCGGAGTCAAAGGCGCTCTTCATCGCCTTGACAGCCTTGTGCTCGGCGTTGAGCTCAAGAACGCGCGTTGCGCGCACCTTGCGCATCTCCTCGCTCGGTCCGCGGCGGAAATACTTCTCCATCTCCAGCGTGATGCCGCCCTCAGTTGTCAGTGAGCAGGGCATGTCCGCAAGCTTGTTGGAGAGCTTGGCCTTGGCAATGGCCTCGCCGTTTGCGTCCTTGACGAAGTCGAGAAAGTCCTTGTTCTCGATGTCGCGCTCCTCGGCGGCTTTCTTGTCCTCCTCGGTGTCAAAGCCGAGGTCGTCGGTGACAACGTTGCAAAAACGCTTGCCGTCCTGATCCTGCAAATACTCAAGCACCATCTCATCCAGCGGACTTGTAAGGTAGATAAGCTCATAGCCGCGGCTCTTGACCTCCTTGCACTGCGGCAGGCTCATGGCGTGCTTCACGGTGTCGGCGGAGGCGAAGTAGATGACCTTCTGGCTCTCCGGCATGTTCTCCACATATTCCTTGAGCGTAATCTGACGCTCGTCGGAGGTGTAGAATATAAGCAGGTCGCGCAGAAAATCCTTGTAGCGGCCGTACTCGTCGCACACGCCGCACTTGAGGTGTATGCCGAAGTTCTTGAAGAACTCCTCATACTTCTCCTTGTCCTCGCGCATGAGCTTTTCAAGCTCGCCCTTGATGCGCTTTTCAAGGTTCTGGCCTATGATGCGAAGCTGCCTGTCGTGCTGCAAAATCTCACGCGAGATGTTCAGCGACAGGTCGGGGGAGTCGACCACACCCTTGACGAAGGAGAAGTAGTCGTGCACAAGCTTGTCGCACTTTTCCATAATCATAACGCCGTTGGAGTAGAGCGTGATGCCGCCCTTGTTGTCCATGGTGAAAGCGTTCTCGTTCTCCTCACCGGGGACGAAGAGCATGGCCTTGTAGCTCACCGCGCCCTCGGCGTTTATGCGCACAAGCGCGCAGGGATCCTTGCGCTCGCGGTTTTGCTCTTTGTAGAAGGCGATGCAGTCATCGTCGGTAACTTCGTTTTTGCTGCGCTGCCAGATGGGTATCATGCTGTTGATAGTCTCGTTCTCCGTGACCATCTTGTAATCGTACTTGGGCGAACCGTCGTCGTTCTTCTCGCCGGTCTCAAAGCGCTCCTGATGCTCAATGTCCATTTTAATCGGCCAACGCACATAGTCGGAGTACTTTTTCACCAGCGCTTTAATCTTCCACACCTCAAGGTAAGAGCCGTAAATCTCCTCCTCAGTGTCGGGCTTTATGTGCATGATAACATCGGTGCCGACGGTGTCTTTATCGCACTCGGTCACGGTGTAGCCGTCCGCGCCGCGGCTTGTCCACTTGACGCCCTGCTCCTCGCCGTATTTGCGCGTGATGACCGTCACTTCGTCAGACACCATGAACGCCGAGTAGAAGCCCACGCCGAACTGGCCGATTATGGAGAGATCCTCCGCCTCGCCCTTGTCCTTGTCCATCTCGCCCTTGAAAGCCAGAGAGCCGCTCTTGGCGATAACGCCGAGATTGTTCTCCGCCTCGTCAGCGGTCATGCCGATGCCGTTGTCGCGCACGGTGATGGTGCGCGCCTCTTTGTCCACAATGATATCAATTTTGAAATCGTCGCGGTTGAGGCCCACGTTTTCATCCGTCAGCGACATGTAGCACAGCTTGTCAATAGCGTCGGACGCGTTGGAGAGAATTTCACGCAGGAAAATCTCCTTGTTCGTGTATATTGAGTTAATCATCAAATCCAAAAGACGCTTTGACTCAGCTTTAAACTGTTTCTTACCCATAATTTTAAAATACGCCTCCAAAATTTTTATTTCGTAATGAGTTATTATACCACATCCCACGCCAATTTCAACAGCTCTTCAACTTCGCCCGGCATAGTTAACCAATAATTTAAAATATTTTCTGTGAAAGCAGTTGACAATTGTAGTCTCGCGTGGTATTCTCAAAGCAGATGACACGTGTAGTCTGCACAACAGGAGGAATTGACATATGTATACCCTTGCGGAAAAGATAAGCGACAGTGAACTGGAGGTAATGCACGTCCTGTGGGACGCGCGGCAGCCTCTGCCGGTTGCGGATATCCGCCGCGAATTGCAGGCGCGGCGCGGCTGGGAATCGACCACTATTAAAACGCTTGTCCAGCGGCTTGTTACAAAGGGCGCGGTTGCGCAGGAAAAACGGGGGATTTACTATTATACTCCGCTTGTCACGGAAAAGGAGTATAACGACTGGGCGACGGAGCGGCTTGTGCGCAAGCTCTATCGCGGCAACGCGAAAAATCTTGTGGCCGCGCTCGTGCGGGCGGATGAGCTGACGAAGGAGGATATTGACGAGCTGCGCTCGATGCTGGAGGGGAAGTGAGATAAGTGAGAGAATTTATTGTCACCCTGCTGTGCCTTGGCGCGGGCGGGTCACTGCTCGCCCTGGCGTTGATGCTGCTGCGCCGCCTGTGCGGCCGGCGGCTGACGGGTCGGTTTTATTACTATGTCTGGCTCATAGTGCTGCTGCGCTTTGTGCTGCCCATTCCGGGGCTTGTCAACGTACCCGCCCTGTCGCCGCAGTCAGCCGCGCCGCCGGATTCAGGCTATGTTGAGCCTGTAACTGCGCGGAATGCAAACCCCATGCCAAACGAAGTTAACCCCGCCCTCACCACCGAGAGCGTGACAGGGCGGCCGAGACCGGTTAATAACTATGTGTTCCCCGGCGCCGCGGGCGTCAGAACCGACGCTGTAATAAGCGCAGAACAGGATATAGAGCGCTCAAGCGCGCCTGCCGCCGGTGCCGACGAGAGCGCGGACGCGCAGATGAGCGCGTGGGGCGGCTTCTGGCAGGGCACAAAGAAGCTCCTTGGCTCGTGGGAGCTGTGGTTCTATGTCTGGGCGGCGGGCGCGGCGATAAGCTTTGTCGGCTGCGTTGTGAGCTACTGCCGCTTTGCGCGCCACCTGCGCCGAACCGGGCTCATCCCACGGGATATTGACCTTGAGGTGTACTTCTCCATGCCGGGCGGGAGAAAGCCCGGCCTCGTCCGCTCAAGCTTTGTCACCACGCCCATGCTGCTGGGGCTTTTCAACCCCACCATAGTCCTGCCGGACAGGCATTATACCCCGGAGATGCTCAATAATGTTTTCGCGCACGAGCTTGAGCACTACCGCCGCGGCGATATCGCCTATAAATGGTTCGCCGCTTTCGTCTCCGCGCTGCATTGGTTCAACCCGCTGGTTTACATAATGCGAAATGAGATAGACAGCGCCTGCGAGCTCAGCTGTGATGAGCAGGTGCTGAGATATATGAGCGCTGACGAGAAGCGAAGCTACGGCGAGACGATTTTGAATCTCGCCGCCGCCGGAACGCTCTCGCCGAGCGTAATGGCCACAAGCTTTGCCACGCAGAAGCGCGATTTGAAAGAGCGCCTTTATCAGATTATAAATTTCAAGGCGCGCTCGGCCGCCGCCGTCGCGGTCAGCCTTGCCGCGGCCTTGCTGCTGCTCGGCTGTGGCGCGGCCCTGGGGCCGAATGCGGCGCAGGACAGTGAAGCGCCCGCCGCGCCCGCGCCGCTTGCCATGGCGCCCGCCGCACCGGACGCCGCGCTGAATGTTCAGCAGGGGGATGAGAGCAATGTGATACACGTCTCCACGGTGGACGAGTTCTTATCTGCCATCGGCTCAGACAGAACCATAATCCTCAGCCCCGGCACATATGAGCTCAGCGCAGCGAGCGATTACGGCCAGAAGCGCGATGACAGCGCGCCCTATTATTGGGGAAAGGTCTATGACGGCAGTCAGCTTATCATTGATGGCGTGAGCGGGCTGAGAATCGAGGCTTCCAACGATGCCAACATTACCACCGCCTCAAACTATGCCACCCCGCTCACTGTGCAGAATAGTGCGGATGTCAGTCTTGAGGGGCTTAAAATCGGCCGTGCCGGGCTTGAATATGCCTATAACAGTGATGCGCTGGGCTTCAATAGCTGCGAGAGGGTATCAGTCACAGGCTGCGAGCTCTACAGCAGCGGCAATTCGGGGATTCGCTGCGAAACATGCGCCGATGTGTCAGCCGTAAACTGCAAAATCTATGACTGCGGCAACGCAGCCGTCTGGTGTAGAGACAGCGAGAATGTGTACCTTGAGGACTGCGAAATCTACGACTGCGCATGGGGGGAATATGGAGTAATCTTCTCCATTCATAATGCGCGCGGCTTCGTCGTCACCTCCTGCGATATTCACGACAATGAGAGCACGGCGCTCATCACAAGCAACGGCTCAAGCCTTGCATATATCCTCGGTAGCGACCTCTCGCAAGGTAACACTTTCTCCAAAGAGCTCTTCGGCGGTTACGGCGGCAAAATCCATGTCGGCGGCTGCCTCTTTAACGGCTCCAGCACTTGGCCGCGCCTGATAGGCGATAGCGAGAACGTCGCCCCCCTCGGTTTGGACGGGGATAAACTCACCTATGCCGACATTGCCAAAATGGAGCTCACGCAGATTGACCCGCCGGAGAACGCGGCAAGAATTGCATTCACTCCGCCGGCGCTTGAGAAAACCGTTGATGCCGAGGGATACACGGTGGTGAACGTGTCCACCGTAGATGAGCTTCTGGCCGCCATCGACTCCAATACCATCATCAACCTTGCCCCCGGCACCTATGATTTCAGCACGGCGGGCAATTGCGGCGGCTATGGCTCCCGGCGCTACCGCTGGGAGGGCATGGATGACGCCCCAATGCTTATTATTATGGGCGTGAAAGACCTCCATTTCGTGGCCGACCCTACGGCTGACGAGCCGACAGAGTTTGTCAGCGGCAATCCGTCATTCATTATGAACTTCCGCACCTGTTCCGGCGTATCCTTTGACGGTATCAGCATGCATACCAAGGAGGGAAACGAATATCCTCAAACCCTGCTGGAATTTTCAAATGTAGATAATATCTCCCTCTCGCGCTGCAAGCTGTATGACTGCAACTTCGGGATTTACGCCTCGGAGTGCAGCGGTGTGTGGTTCACAAGGTGCGATAATATCAGCTTCAGTGGCTGTAATATTCACGATTGTGCCGAGGCGGAAGGAAACTTTTTGAATTGTGAAAACGTCATATATAACAACACCGCGCTTAAAAACGGAACACATAATTTCAGCAGCATAGCATAGCGCAATACCAGCGTCACCCAAAAAATATAGAAAAGAGTGATAACATGAAAAAACACATTGCAATTCTTTTAGCCGCGGTCATGCTTTTAAGTCTCGCGGCCTGCGGCGCGGCACCCGCTGCGCCCGAAGCGCCCGAAGCGCCGGAAGCCCCGGCACCCACCCCGATGGCAGAAGCACCGGCTGAGCCCGCGCCTGCGGACGATGCGGCAGGTGAAATAAGCGTCTCCACGGTGGATGAGCTTTTAGCCGCCATCGGCTCGGACAGGACGATAACCCTCGACGCCGGTACATATGACCTCAGCACCGCCGCCGACTATGGCACAAAGCTCATCGCCGGCACGGACGCGGACTACTACTGGGAAGAGGTTTTTGACGGCTACAGGCTCGTTATCAGCAATGCCGCCAATCTCACGCTCAAAGCGCGGGGCGATGTCACCATTGCCGCCATCCCGCGCTATGCGGATGTAATCTATCTCTTCAACTGCGAGAATGTCAGCCTTGAGGGCGTGACCCTTGGCCATACGGAGGAGCCCGGCTCCTGCGCGGGCGGCGTGCTGTTTATTGACAACTGCAAGAATACCGCCGTCACCGACTGCGCGCTCTATGGCTGCGGCATCACCGCGATAACCGCGGCAAACTCCGTCGGCATCACGGTCAGCGGCGGCAGGATGTATGACTGTTCCATAAACGCCATGAGTATAACCGGAAGCCGGGAAGTGCGCGTGGAAAACTGCGAGGTTTACGGCTGTGGCGATTCCGGGTTCTCAAGCCTCTTCAATATCTCCGGCACCACCGGCTTTGTCATGAGCGACTGCAATGTACACGATAATACCGGCATGAGCCTTGTCACCAACAGCTACTCTTTTGATGTGTATTTCGTCGGCTGTGACTTCTCTCAGGGCAACAGCTTTTCCGATGTTCTCTTTGACCTGTCCGGCGGCGAGACCCGTGTGGGTGGCTGCCTCTTCAATGGCACAAGCGCATGGCCGGAGGTCATCAGGCCCGGCTCTGATATATACCCCCTGACCATGGACGGGGAGATGCTCACAAGCTCCGCTCTCTTTGACATGGCGCAGGAACATGTTGACGTTGCCCTTGCCGCAAGCGCCGCGCCGGAGCTTGAAAAGACCGTCAATGAGGACGGCATTGCTGAGGTGCATGTCGGCACCGTGGATGAGCTCTTGGCGGCCATCGGCTCCAACACCGCCATCTACCTCGACGCGGAGGTCTATGACCTCGCTACCGCCAGCAATTACGGCGGCTATGGCGGCGATAACTATTACTGGTCAGTGGCCTATGACGGCCCCGGCCTTGTCATCACCGGCGTTCAGAATCTCTCCATCATCAGCGAGAACGGCGCCCAGATTATCACCACACCGCGCTATGTTGAGGTTTTGAGCATTACATCCTCCGCCTCGGTCAAGCTTGACGGCGTGACCCTTGGCCACACGGAGCTCGCGGAAGCAAACTCCTGCGCCAGCGGTGTACTCTATCTCACCGACGTCAAGGACGCCATTGTCCACAACTGCCACCTTTTCGGCTGCGGCACAATCGGCCTTTCAACCTATAACTGTGACAATGTGATGGTCGGCAATACCGAGATGTACGATTGCAGTCGCTATGGCGCGAGCCTCAACGAAAGCTCCAATGTCACATTTGAAAACTGCGACATTCACGACTGCGGAGAGTACGCCATTGTCATCTTTAACAGCGCGGATATCTCCTACAACGGCGCATCCTATGACGACGGGTTTTATAATATCTCTGCAAGCGACAGCGAAAAGCTTGAAGCAGCTTCGTAATATTGTAATATTGCATAACGCTGAATCGTAACGCCGACAGGGCATGATTTCTGCCGAATAAAGCAAATCCCCGGAAACCGCGTTTGCGGCTTCCGGGGATAAAAGTTATTGAAAACTCGTATAACCCGTATAGGCTCCCTTGTGTAAAGGGAGCTGTCAGCGAAGCTGACTGAGGGATTGTTTTACAACTGAATCAATGTATTCACAAACACCGGGAAAATTACTGTTGACCTCATTGTTTGGGATGCGAATAACTTTAAGACTATAGGCTTCCAGAAAAGCAGTGCGCTCGGC
>CAUABY010000094.1 GCA_958427375.1 uncultured Eubacteriales bacterium | reverse complement strand
TACTATAACGCGCTTGGGGTCGAGCACGGTGATAAGATAGCCCACATAGCCGTTCTGCTTGATGGTCTCAAAAATTATGCCGTCGCCGTCCTCATCCTCGGTCTGAACATAATCAGCTTGGCCATCACCGTCAGCGCTGGATATCTTGATGAGCGAGGAGTCAAAATCACTTATCGTGCCTTTGCCGCCGACGGTGGAATTGAGCGCGGCAACCTCGTCCTCAGTCAGGAAGAGATTTGCCATAAAGTCAAAGCGGCGCGTCTCAGTCATGGTGTGTACAAAAAGCCCGGTGAGCGATTTGGACGGGCCGCGCTCAAATATGTATACAAGGCTCAGCCCAGCCACACCGATAATGAGCACCGTGGCCAGCATGAAGCCGAAAATTCGGTCAAGCGTTTTCATCACGCGGCCGTTTTTAGCGCGCCTTCTGCGAATCTCGCGTTCAAGCTGCGGATTCTCATCCTGCCGGGGCTTTTTGAGCTCGGTAAAATCTGCCTCAGGACTGCTGTTTTTCTTATTAAATATCATTTATTGCACCTCTCTGGGGATTTATGTCGTCTGAACATGTTATGTCAATCAAAACATGCAGAGATATATTAGCACATCAAAGGCTCTATGACAAGGAATATTTATAATAATTAATAGATATGTTATATTTTGCTATGAACTCCGCACAGCCTTAACCCCGCGCGTCCGGCTCTGACAGCCCGGAGGTCCCATTGTAAAAAAATCCATCTTTTGATAATACTTTCATATAATTCAAATATTTGTAATTAAATGCCTCATAACCAGACAAATCACAAAAAGTGTCTTAACAAATAGCCCGAACTATAACAAACTTTTTCTCTATTTTATACAGAAATCGGCGAATTTAGCAAAAAATTGACGTTTAACTTGCATAATTTATTTCACTGTGATAGAATAACCACAATAGCATAAGCATGCTCCACATGTAAAATGCGAAAATACATTTTCGGCAAATGGTACCATTTGCACATTTCTTTCGGAAATGTGATGAGGCTCCAAACTCATATGCAATGCGTTTTTTGACTGGGAAGGTATTTTTCAAACGGAAAAATAGCAGAAACATAGCAGAGGGGGAACGTATATGGATAATGCGGCCAAGATAATCACGGTAGCAGGCAAGGGCGGCGTCGGTAAGACGTCAATCTGCGCATCGATAGTCAAGCTTCTTGTTGAGAGGTATCCCGACAAGAGAATACTCGCCATCGACGCAGACCCGGCAGTAGGCCTGTCCGTAGCTCTTGGCGTGGACGTGAAGCTGACGCTGGACGACATTCGCATGAGTATTGTTGACAGCGTTGAAAACGGCGAAACGAGGGAAGCGCTCGAACTGCTCTCTGAGGCGCGTTTCAGAATCTTTGACGCGCTGGTTGAGATGCCGGGCTTTGCATTTTTGGCAATTGGCCGTCCGGAGAGCTCCGGATGCTACTGCAAGGTGAACTCCTACCTTAAAGAAGTAATCGGAATTCTCGCAAACAGCTTTGACTACGTTGTTATCGACGGTGAGGCGGGGATTGAACAAATCCAGCGCCGCGTCATGGAAAAGGTTACCCATCTGCTTTTGATCACTGACCAGAGCAAGAAGGGTCAGCAGGTCGTCGAAACCATCAAGAGCGTCGCGGATGAGCTTATAAGCTATGAAAAAATCGGCTTCATAGTAAACCGCGTCACAAATCCTGAGCTTGTAGACCTCATAGATGTACCGGGGGTTGAAATGCTTGCAACAATTCCGGCGGACGGCGTGTTCGCTGCAAATGACATCAAGGGCAAAAGTGTCCTTGAGCTGCCGGAAACTTCAGTTATGCTCCAAGGAGTGAAAGAAGCACTCCAAAAAATAGAAATTCTTTGAAGAAGAGGTGTAACATTTGAAAGATCTTAAGCATCTGATCTACTTTGAGAGCCTACTTGAGAACGCCAACAACGAGTTGGTGAAACAGGCCCAGGCTGATGGCGGCATCTGCCTTGGCTACACCTGCTACCACGTTCCGGAAGTTCTTTTGAACGTGGACAAATGTTTCTCCACCCGTCTGCGCGCTCCAAATACCGGCTCCATCGACATTGCGACATACTATATGTCCAACTACAGCTGCGAGTTTGCAAGAGCGCTTGTGGAACGCGGCATTGAGGGCGGCTATCAGTTCCTCGACGCGATGATAGGTGTTGACGCCTGCTCCATGATGAACCGCGCAATGGAGCACTTTGACATCCTCCAGATTAACGATAAGCCCAATTTCTTTGTAACTCACTGCGACATTCCTTACAAAATCACCGACTATACACTCGATTCCTATGTCACCCAGATGCGCAAGCGCGTTCTGGACAGACTTACTGAGAACTTCGGCGTTGACACCTCCGACGCCGCTATCCGCAAGGCCGTTGAGGAGCACAACGAGGTCTGCCGCATCATGACCGAAATCAGCGAGATGCGCAAGGCAGATAACCCCGTCATCACCGGCTATGAGTTCCACGTGATAGACCTTGTCACCTATGTCTGCCCCAAGGCTCTCATTCTTCCGTATCTGCGTGAGACTCTGGAAGAGCTGAAAACCCGCAAGCCCGATAAGAAGCCGGCTTTCCGCGCCCGTGTTTCCATCGTCGGCTCCGAGATTGATGACCCCAGCCTCACCAGGCTCATCGAGAGCTGCGGCGCTCTGGTCGTGTCTGACCGTTACTGCTTCGGCTCCACGCCGGGTCGTGAGGTCATTGAGCTTAAGGACGATGAGGACGCGCTCCGCCAGATATGCCTGCATGTCATGGAGACTTCCGAGTGCGCCCGCTACATATCCGATGAAAAGGTCTTGCAGCGCCGCGTGACCGCTGACAGACTGGCCCGCGAGTTCAAGGCAGAGGGCATAATCTATGAGCAGATGAAGTACTGCGACTACTGGGGCTTCGAGCGCGCCCTCGCCAGCCACATTCTCAACGACGAGTACGGCTGGCCTGTGCTGTCCATCGACAGACTCTATAACAACGGCAACTCCGGCCAGCTGCGCACCCGCGTTCAGGCTTTCGTCGAGTCGCTTGAAATCAAGCGCATCCACAAAGAGGAGGGCAAACAGTAATGGCTAAGAAGAAAAAAATACAGTACCCCAACCCCAAATTCTTCCGCTGCAAGGATGAGTTTAACTGGAAGGCTCAGGGCGAAAACTTAAAAGAAGTCGGCGGTATCTTCTGGGATATGCTCAAAGAGACCGACTGGAAAGCTTTCGGCCAGAGCTGGGTTGATACCCTCAAGGCTGACGGCGAGCGCATAAAGGACGAGTATAACGCCTTTATGAGCCTCGACGCCGCCAATAAAAAGGACGTTATCCTCAACGGTGAGCGCAGCCTCGGCCGCCTCTACCGCAAGGGCTGCATGGCCACCGTCCGCCGCGAGTGGCGCGGCATCAAGGACACCGCCTATGACTTCTATGAGTGGGCGCGTATGTGGGGCATGCTTCTGGCAACCTTCTCCAAGGACCTTGTTCCGGCAGTCAACAACCTCTTCTGGTACCGCTGGATGGTATCCTACTTCTGCTGCCACGGCTTCATGGACAAGAACATTATGGGTATGCGCGGCTCGAACCTGCGCATGAGCCACCTGCTCATCTATGATGTGTTCCGCTATGTCGCTGAGAACCTCGTTCTCACCGCCAAGGCCGATAAGAAGAACGGCAACAGCGAGTCTCTCAACCAGATTACCGTTTTGTTCGATGAGATGACCATGGGTCAGATTATGGGCGGCTTCCCCGACCTGTACGGCTTCCCGCACCAGCTGCTGGGCGTGTTCCTCGTCTCCGAAATCGACCAGCTCACCTGCGTACCGTATATTGACGCTGTCGAGTCTTACGGTCTGCCCTCCGACACCTGCCCCGTGCCGTCGTCTGAGTGCGGCGCACTGGTTATTGACGCACTGCCTCACATGGGCAGCTGCTTCCTCTCCTCCTCCATGCCCTGCGACGGCTCCACCATGGCATCCTCTTACTACTCCCGCCGCTTCCCCGATACCCCCGTGTTCCACCTCTGCTTCCCCGTCCGTTATCTCGACGAGGAGACCGTGCAGATGGGCGCCGAGGATATCCGCGCGTGCATAAAGTTCATCGAGGACACCACCGGTGCCAAGTGGAATTGGGACGCTTACTTCGAGCAGATTAAGCGCTTCAACCTTGAGACCGATTACGAGCTTCAGAAGTGGGAAGTCAACAAGAGCGCGTACCCGCAGCTCCTCGGCCCCTGCTATGAGCTGTTCCGCAAGTGGTGCTATGAGATGGACGGCGGCGCCGACCCGCGTGTTATCAAGACCGCTGAGAAGGTCAACAAGATCCTGCTCAAGGCCTATGAGAACAAGGAAGAGGCATGGCGCGGCAAGATGCTTTACCGCGCAATCGTTTGGTCCTGCCCGGCTCACTACTATGCAAACTTCTCCAACTGGCTTGCCAACTGCTGGGGCATCAATGTCCTGGTTGAGATGGAATCCCTCAACTTCACCAAGCACCTTGAGACCGAGGATAAGGAAGAAGCCCTGCGCGACCTCGCCCGCCTGTACGAGCGTATGGTTATGCGTCGTCATACCAACGGCGGTTACCAGAACGTTGTCGACGAGCTGTGGAAGCAGTGTGAGGATTGGAACGCACCCATGATAATCATGTACCAGAACGTTGCCTGCAAGAACATGGCCACCGTTCAGGGTGTCCTTGATGAGCAGGGCCGTGCTCGCGGCTATGACCTCATCTGGGTTGAGCATGACCTTATGGACCCGCGTACCGTTTCCCGCCGCACCATGCGCGACAAGGTCAGCGACTATATGCGCACTGTCAAGCGCGCGGAGCCTGTTGACGCATCCCTCCTTGAGTTTGAAGACGAAGTCTGCATGTAATCCACCACGGCAATTTTTCATACACGGAAAAAGTCTATTATATCCTACTGTGCTTTAGCCTGCCGCATGTTGGCGGGGGCATATAAAAATAATAATTAATGGAGGCATAATAATGAAATATTTTGGCGGCTGCGACGTTGGTTCCACCTACACTAAGGCAGTTATTCTCGACGAGAACGGCAAAATAGTTGCCGATACCACCATCAAGAGCAAAATCAACTCCGAGCAGAGCGCAATCGCGGCAATGGAGAACGTCTGCAAGGCCGCGGGTCTTGCAAGCTCCAAGGATCTTGCGTACCTCATCGGTACCGGCTATGGCCGTAACAAGGTTCCTTTCGCAGATGAGAACATCTCCGAAATCTCCTGCCACGCTATGGGCGTTCACGTCACCAATCCCAATGTCAAGGCCATCATCGATATCGGCGGCCAGGACGTTAAGGGCATCAGCATCGACACTGACGGCACTGTCAAAAACTTCGCCATGAACGACAAGTGTGCCGCAGGTACCGGCCGCTTCTTTGAGGCAATGGCCCGCTCCTTCGAGCTGTCTCTGTCCGACTTCTCCAAGCTCTCCCTGAGCGCAAAGAACGTCATCCCCATAACCGCACAGTGCACCGTTTTCGCTGAGTCTGAGGTTATCACCCTCGTCGGCGAGGGCAAGCCCACCGATGAGATTGCGGCTGGCATCGAGATGGCAGTTGCAAAGCGCTGCTTTGTCATGGCCAAGAAGGCCGGCGCCACCGACTCCATCACCCTGACCGGCGGTTGCGCAAAGAACGACGGTCTGAAGGAAGCCATTGAGCACGTTCTCAAGCTCAAGGTCGTCAACCTCGACACTGACCCGCAGCTCATGGGCGCACTGGGCGCTGCTGAGTACGCACGCCAGAAGGGTCTTGCAAAGAAATAATTTGTAACCGCAAATGTGACAGGGCGGCATACCGCCGCCCCGTCCATACTATGAAAGGAGCACAACGATCATATGTGTAAATTCTTGAAGAAACTGCTTAAAGTGCTTGTCTCTGTCGTTGCGGTTTTGTTCGTCGTGTACTTCTGGAACCTCGACCAGAAGCTGCTCGGCTGGCTGTACAAGCAGGTCAACACAATGTTTGACCGCAAGAAGGTTGATATCGTATTCTAAAATATGGAGCTATATAACCATCTTATAAACGAAACTAAGGATATGCTCACCGGCACGGCAAAGGAGTGGGCATATGACGAGGGCTTGAAATGGAAGGATCTCGGCCAGAGTGAGCTTGTTCTGCAAAAAGACGCGGCGTATGAGCTCGGCGCGCAGGGCAGGGGATCGGCAAATTTCGTCCTCTTCACCTCAAATCAGGAGCTTGTCAGCGAGGACAAGGTCATGCTCTTTGGCCGCGACCTTTCCGAGATAAAAGGCGACTGTGACTTTGCCCGTATAGTCCTTTTGCGCATCGGCGTTATTGACGACGATGACGAGAAGGTCTACCGCACGCTGAAAGACATTGAGTTTTCAAAGTACCATGTCTATCCTGAGGGGTACATGGTGCGCATGTCGCCCGAATCTTTCCGCGAGCAGATTCGTGTCAGCAAGACGGCGCTCAAGCGGGGGATAAGCTTCAGAAACGTCGGCATGAACTATATCTCCGAATATAAGAAGGACGTAAATGTTATCTCCGCGACCGTCATTTTTATCACCGACCCTGCCTTTGACTTCGCAAAGCTCAAAGACATGGCGAAGAAAGCAAGCGACATAACCGGCACCCTCACCCATATTCTTGAAGGTCTGCCGACGGACTGCTCCGTCTGCGCGCTCAAGGACGTATGTGACGAGGTTGACGGCATGAAGGAGCTGCACTTCGGTGTCGGCGCAAAGGGCGCAGATAAGCATTAAGCGAAAGCTGTCTCAATTTTTACAGGGACGGAGAATCCCCCGTCCCTGTTTAAGCAAAGCTGAAATGTCAGCTGTTATGACATTTTGAGATTTTGTCGCCGGTTCAGGAAGGAAGAGAAAGTGTGTCACTTGAAGAGCTCAAAGAGCGCAATATTCAGCTTGTAACTGAAAAGGCGGTTGAGTGCTTTGTCGAGCGCGGCATAGAAAATACCCGCGTATCGGACATAGCCAAGGCCGCGGGACTTACCGAGCGTTCGGTGTACCGCTACTTCCCGACGAAAAGTGATATAGTCATTGCCGCCGCTTTGTGCTATTGGGCGCGCGCCAAGGACTATATTGCAAGCCAAATGGTGGAGCATTCTGGCGATGCTATGACCGGCATTGAGCAAATTGAGCTTATTTTGCAAAGCTACGCCAATATCCTCTTAATTGACCCGAAGGGTGTCCGTTTCACGCTCGACGCGGAGCTGGTTTTGAACAGTGTGGGCAAAAGCAACAAGGTGTTCAACCGCCCGCCGGAGCGCTTTGAGGCGCATGCGGGGCCGCTTTCCAACGCTGTGGAGCACGGCCTTGCCGACGGGACAGTAAATCCGAATGTGGATGTAAAGCAGCTATATTATAATGCTTACGACTCTATACTTGGCCTCATGCAGCGGCTGACGCTGGGTGTGCCGAGTATCAACGAGATTGACGTACACGCGCGGCTCATGCAGATGTGCCGCATGTTCACGCAGGCATTTGCGGCTGTATAAAAGAAATCAAGAATAAGAGAGGAAATTATTTAATGAACGAAAAATACAATGCCCTATTTACCCCGTGGAAGATAGGCAATGTGGAGATTAAAAACCGCATTGTCCAGTGCTCCATGGGCGGCACCTCGCTCTTCGGCTGGATGGAGCCCTGCCACTTTGACAAGGAGGCGGCCTACTTCCTGCTCAACCGCGCACAGGACGGCGTCGGCCTTATCCTGCCCGGCATGCAGTGCATCAAGGACGCTATCGGCGGCCGCTGGCTCTATCAGAACGACAAGATGTTCCGTGATCTCAAGGACTACATGGTTGAGTTCCATAAGACCGGCGCAAAGCTCTTCGTGCAGCTG
>CAUABY010000093.1 GCA_958427375.1 uncultured Eubacteriales bacterium | reverse complement strand
GTCTGAGAGCTTTTTTTACCAAGGAGAGTATTTCATCCTCATTGAAGCTCAGCTTCAGCTTTTTTTGGGGCGGGGTATCGCCCGTGGTCTCCGAATCCGGTTTCTTCTTTTGCTTTTTTGGCTTCTTTTCCTTCTTGGGCGCCGTTTCGTCCGCCGGCGGCTTTGGTAAAAGCTGAAGCTGTACACCGCAGACTTTTGCCGCCAGTCGGAACTGCCCGCCCTCATAGCCTATGTCCGCCCCGATTGGGATGAGCATAAGAGCGGCAATAATCAAAACGATTACGCCTATGATTTTAAGAGCAAGCAATTACATCACTCCTTTTTACACAGAAGCACCCTCGTCAGTTATATCGCCGAGGCTGATTTGCTGTGCGTCTTTATTTTGCAGGCGGTCAATGGCACTTTGCAGCTTTTCAATGCCCTCGCCGTTTGTCATATCCGGCAGCGGCGGCAGCTCAGAAAGCTCGCTAATGCCCATAGTACGAAGAAAAACGTCTGTCGTTCTGAACACAGTCGGGCGGCCGGGCACGTCTAACTTACCGCAGGGCTCTATGAGGCCGCGCTGTGTCAGCACGCCGACAGTATACGAGCTGTCAACGCCGCGCACCTGGTCAATATACGCGCGCGTAACAGGCTGGAAATACGCCACAACGGCAAGCGTCTCAAGCGCGCTCTGGCTGAGCATGGGCGGCTTGCGCTGTTCAAGGGTCTTGGTTATATAGTTTGCATACTCCGGAGCGGAACACATTTGCAGCTTGTCACCAAGCTTTAATATCCGTATGCCGCGCCCTTCGGCTATGTATTTTTCAGCCAGCGCTGATGCGGCGTTTTCAATCTCGCCCTCGTACACCTCAAGGATGAGCGACAGACGCGCTATCGGCACACTGTCTCCCGCCGCAAAAAGTATAGCCTCAATTGCAGAAGAAATATCCATTTTATCACTCAATTATTTTTTCAATTATTTCGTCAAAGTCGCCGCCGATAAAGCTGAGCTCGTAATCATCGCCCGCGCGGTCAATTGATACGCTGCCCATGCTGCAAAGCTCCAGCACGGACACAAAAGCCGCTACAAGCTCGGAACGCGTGGCACAGGTGCGATACAGCTCATTCAAATACACGTCACCCGCGCGCAGTAAATCGAGTATCTGGCGGCTTTTCTCGCGCACGGAGAAAATAATGCGCTGCGGGATTGCAGCGGCAAAGCTCTCCGCGTCCGGGGCTTTGACACCGCCGCGTGAAAATATCGCATAAAGAGCCTTAAGCAAATCAACTGGCTTATGCCTGTATTCGTACTCCTGATTCTGCTTCGGCAGCGGTTCCGGGAGCTTGGCAAAATACAGCAGACCCTGCTCTGATGCCTTCTTCAGCTCCGGCGTAACTTTTTGCACGGCGGCCATAGTGTCGCGCGCCTTGAGCTGCTCAAGGGAGGCCATGAGTACTTCCAGCTCTGACACTTCCTCCTCTGAGGTCAGAAGCGTCTTTGTTTTTATATACAGCAGATGCGAAGCCATTTGAATAAACTCGCTCGCTATCTCAAGATCCACGCTCTGCATCTCTTCCAGATAGCTCATATACTGGTCAAGAATTTCAGAAATTTTTATATCGCGTATTTCAATTTTGTTTTTTGAGAGCAGCATCAGAATAAGGCTCAGCGGACCCTCAAAGTCCTGCATCTCGTCCTTATCACGCACTATACCCTCAAGGTGAAAATTAGGATTTTCCATCTATCCTCACTTATAAAACATATAGAAAATCATATCGCATCCCGCCTGCGCAAGAGGCAGCATTTTGATGTAAAGCCACTCCACCGCCTCAGAAAGCGGTCTGCCAATCACGCCTGTTGCCACAAGTATCAGCATAATTAGAGAGCCGTACTTCTCATAGCGCATCAGCT
The DNA here is from genome assembly GCA_958427375.1 of uncultured Eubacteriales bacterium. Taxonomy (GTDB): domain Bacteria; phylum Bacillota; class Clostridia; order Oscillospirales; family Oscillospiraceae; genus Limivicinus. Next base: position 6,042 of record CAUABY010000093.1, on the reverse strand, counting down.
TATAATAGTGCTCGTTATTCATCAGCGAAAAGAGCACCTTTGACCCATCAAGCGGCGGCACGGGTATAAGATTAAAAACCGCAAGGCCGAGGCTTATATAGGCTGTGAGCTGTACCATGCTCAGTACATAGCCGCCGACGGCAGACACGCGAAGCGGAATGTACAAAATGCCGTACAAAAACATAGACAAAAGCGCTATCAAGATATTGCACGCCGGCCCGGCCAAGGCCGTGACAGCCATACCGCGTTTGGGATTTTTGAATTTGAACATATTGACCGGCACAGGCTTTGCCCAGCCGACGTGGAAAACAAGTATCATCAAAAGCCCGACGGGGTCAAGGCTCTTTATTGGGTTGAGAGTAAGCCGCCCGGCGTTTTTAGCGGTGTCATCGCCCAGCTTATAGGCGGCAAGGCCGTGACTGAGCTCATGAAGCGTTATGCAGATAAGCGACGGAATAACCGCAAGCAGTATGCTCAGCAGATATGTGAAGTCAAACCCGTCCCATATAGATTGTATTGCGCTTATTAGTCTCACCCTCGGAAAAATAAATCTAATTTATTTTATCAAACTTTATACAAAAAAACAAGAGCAAGGCAAGATTAAACTTGCCTTGCTGATAAATTTTCACAGGATTTTTGTGATTTCACCCATCAGTTCGTCACGCCCCTGCCCTCTTTCGGCAGAAAATGGAATGATACGCACAGAATCATCCAACTCAAGCGTCTGGCGGATTTGGCTCATGTTGGGCTCTATTTCACTTTTTTTGAGCTTGTCCAGTTTATTTGCAACCACCACAAACTCACAGCCAGAGCTTTTGAACCACTCTGCCATTGTCATGTCGTCCCTTGTGGGTTTATGGCGCGCGTCAACTATCATCACACCAAGGTCAAACAGGCCCGCGGCAAAAAAATCATCCATCAGCTTACCCCAGCGGTCACGCTCGGACTGTGAGACTTTTGCATAGCCATAGCCGGGCAGGTCTATAAAATAGAGCTTACCGTCTATGAGGAAGTAGTTGACGTGTATTGTTTTTCCCGGCTCAGAGCCTACACGGGCAAAGTTTTTGCGGTTGAGCATGCGGTTTATGACTGATGACTTTCCCACATTGGACTTGCCCGCAAAAACCACCGCCGGGACGGAGCTTTGGATAAATTGTGACGGCGCCGCGGCAGATTTTATAAACTCCGCCTTATTAACATTCAAGCCTGCCATTGAACACCTACTGTCTAACCGTGGGCTTTTCAGCGCCCTTGGGTATGATATTGGTATGCGCGGTCATATCCTGCTTGTCGTCTCTCTCGCTCTTGTCGCTGTGCTCTGACCTGTCAGGAAGAAGCGCAAAGCTAACCGCCTCATCAGCATAGCTCACAGGGATAAATTTGAGCGCTGAGCGCACATTCTGGTCGATTTCTTCCAAATCCGGCTCATTTTCCGCCGGGATAATAACCGTCTTTATACCATAGCGAAGCGCCGCCATCGTCTTTTCACGCAGGCCGCCTATAGCCATTATGCGGCCGCGCAGGGTGATTTCGCCCGTCATCGCCACGTCATGCCGCACAGGCCGCCCGGTCAGCGCTGAGACAAGCGCCACGCAGGTGGTAACACCGGCTGACGGGCCGTCCTTGGGTATCGCGCCTTCGGGATAGTGGATATGTATGTCGCGGTTTTTATAAAAATCAGGGTCTATGCCGAATTTCGCCGCGCGGCTGCGGATGAAGCTTATCGCCGCCTTGCAGGACTCTTTCATCACATCGCCGAGATTACCGGTGAGCTCAAGCTTACCGCTGCCATCAGTGACAAGCACCTCAACATCCAGCGTCTCCCCGCCGACAGAGGTATAGGCAAGGCCATGAACAAGGCCGACCTCGTCATAGAATCTGTAGGGCTCAGGCTTGAACTTAGCAGGGCCCAGCACATCTTGAAGCTTGCCGGGTTTCAATGTAAGGCTTTTAAACTTGCCTTCCGCAATGCCGCTCGCCGCTTTACGGCAGGCCGCTGCAAGCTCGCGCTCAAGTATGCGCACGCCGCTTTCACGGGTATACGAGGAAATAATCTCACGCATTGCCTCGTCGTTTATCTTGAGCTGGTTTATCTTTAAACCGTGTTTTTTGCGCTGCTTGGGCAGAAGATGCTGCTTTGCAATCTGCACCTTCTCCTCGTCTGTATAGCTCGGCAGCTCTATGACCTCCATACGGTCAAGCAGAGCGCGGGGTATTGTATCTGTAGTATTTGCGGTCATGATGAAAAATACAGATGAGAGGTCAATCGGTATCTCAAGGAAGTTATCTCTGAAGGAGCTGTTCTGCTCGCTGTCGAGCACCTCCAGCAGCGCCGCGTTCGGGTCGCCGCGGTGGTCTGAACCGAGCTTGTCAACCTCATCGAGCACCATCAACGGGTTCATACTGCCGCACTGAGTGATGCCGCTGACGATTCTGCCCGGCATGGAGCCAATATAGGTCTTGCGGTGGCCGCGTATTTCAGCCTCATCATGCACGCCGCCGAGAGAGACGCGGCAGAGCTTGCGGTTTGTTGCGCGCGCAATGCTCATGGCGATACTGGTTTTGCCGGTTCCCGGAGGACCCACGAGGCAGATAAGCCCGCCTTTGATATCGGGCGAGAGCTGCTTTACCGCGAGATACTCAAGTATGCGCTCTTTCACCTTATCAAGACCGTAATGGTCGGCGTCAAGCATTTTCCTTGCCCTGGCGATATCAACTGTCTCCTTGGTCGTAACGCCCCAAGGGATTTCAAGAACAACGTCGAGGTAACTGCGTATGACCGCCGCTTCCGAGGAGCCAAAGGGCTGCTTTGAGAGGCGGCCAAGCTCCTTGAGCAGTTTGGCGCGTATCTCGTCGGACACCGGCAGGGCGTTGATTTTAACGCGGTAGTCGTCAATATCGTCTACCTGCCCGTCCTCGCCGAGTTCGCTTTGTATGGCCTTCATTTCCTCGCGCAGGAAATATTCACGCTGGCTCTGGTTCATGGCCAGCTGCGCCGCGTCGCTTATTTCCTTTTCAATGCTGATTATATTGAGCTCTTTATTGAGAATCTTAATCAGCATGCTCATGCGGCGGCAGGGCGCAAGCTCCTCAAGGAGTTCCTGCTTATCCTCAACCTCCATGCGCACATTCTGCGCGATGTAGTCCGCCACGAAAGACGGAGTGGGATTGGCGAGCACATTTAAAATCTGCTCGTTGACAAGCTCTTTATTTGCCTGTATGTACTCTTCAAAGAGTGAAAGGCAACTTCGCATCAGCGCCTCTCTGCGAGCCTCACTGACGCGCTCAGGCTTATTGTCAAGTCTGCGTATGACCGCCGAATAGCCCTTGCCGTCAGTATCCATGCTCACCGCCTCAGCGCGGTAGAGGCCGTCAACCAGCACGCGGGTAATATTGGCGTGCGGCTGGTGGAGCTGCTGACGCACTCGGCAGACGGTGCCGACATGGTATATGTCCTTTTCCTCAGGCGCGTCGGCAATGGGGTCTTTCTGCGCGGCGAGGAAAATAAGCTGGTCTGTTTTGACCGCCATGTTAAGCGCGTTTATGGAAGCATTGCGCTCAACATCGAAGGTCAGCATCATACCGGGGAAAACACTCAGCCCGCGCAGGGCGAGCATGGGCATTGAAATTAAGGGATAATCGTTATTACTCATTTTTATCTCCTTTTTTCGGAGGGAACATCACTGGTTTATTCTGATTACCTTGGGCTGCTCAAGCCCTTTTACACTCTCGGCGGTAACAAGCACCTTGCCTATGCTTGGGTCAGAGGGCACGGTATACATGACATCGGTCATTGCGCCCTCCATCACGCTTCTGAGGCCGCGCGCGCCGATTTTCATTTCTATGGCCTTGTCAGCTACAGCCTCAAGCGCTTCCGGCTCAAACTCAAGCTCGACCTTGTCATAGTCAAATAGCGCCTTATACTGCTTGGTCATGGCGTTTTTCGGCTCAGTCAGTATGCGTACAAGGTCGTCACGCGTGAGAGAGTCAAGCGAGGCAATGACCGGCAGACGGCCGACAAGCTCCGGAATAATGCCGAACTTCAAAAGGTCGTGCTGCTGCACTTTTGCAAGAATCTCGCCGACGTCGCGCTCGGTATTGCTGACAATGTCCGCGCCGAAGCCCATCGTCTTTTTATTGGTGCGCTTTTCGATAATTTTATCCAACCCGTCAAAAGCGCCGCCGCAGATAAAGAGGATGTTCGAGGTATCCACGTGCAAGAATTCCTGATGCGGGTGCTTGCGTCCGCCTTGAGGCGGGACATTTGCCACAGTGCCCTCAAGGAGCTTCAGCAGTGCCTGCTGCACGCCCTCGCCGGATACATCGCGCGTTATGGAGGTATTTTCGCTCTTGCGCGCGATCTTGTCTATCTCGTCAATGTAAATTATTCCGCGCTCCGCGCGCTCAATATCAAAATCCGCCGCCTGAACAAGTTTCAGAATTACATTTTCAACATCTTCCCCGACGTAGCCTGCCTCGGTAAGCGTCGTGGCGTCAGCTATGGCAAAAGGCACGTCGAGCATCTTTGCCAGAGTCTGCGCAAACAAGGTCTTGCCGCTGCCTGTGGGGCCGATGAGCAGAATGTTGCTCTTTTGAAGCTCCACATCGTCGCTTCCGGCGTGGAGTATGCGCTTATAGTGGTTATACACCGCAACCGACAGAGCTATTTTCGCCCTCTCCTGCCCTATCACATATTCGTCAAGCCTTGCTTTAATCTGCATGGGCTTGGGCAGCTTTTCAAAAACGAGCGGAAGCCCATCATAACCGCTGGGAACACTGCGTTCCTCCATAACTTCATCACCGATGAGATTGACGCACATGCGCACGCACTCATCACAAATATAAGTGCCGTTGCCGGCAATCAAGCGGCCTACCGCGGACTGCGGTTTGCCGCAGAATGAACATCTTAAGCTTCTTCTGTCGTCAAACTTTCCCATATAATAATCCCCCTCACCTATAAAACATGCCCTGTCAAAAGATGGGGGAACTCTCGTTCCCCCATAGAAAGTCAGGTAACGCGCTGTCAGCGCTTGTAAATCACCTTGTCGATAATGCCGTAGGCCTCCGCTTCCTGTGCGGTCATAAAATGGTCGCGCTCGCAGTCCGCCTCAATGGTTTCCACGCTCTTGCCTGTGTTCTCGGCGAGTATGGAGTTGAGGCGCTTCTTAATCTTAAGAATCTGCTCCGCCTGAATCTGGATGTCGGTACACTGACCCTGGCTACCGCCGGAGGGCTGGTGTATCATAATTTCCGCATTGGGCAGTGCTATTCGCTTGCCCTTTGCGCCGGAGGAGAGCAGGAACGCGCCCATAGAGGCCGCCATGCCTATGCAGATGGTGGAAACATCAGGCTTGATGTACTGCATGGTATCATAAATCGCGAGGCCGGAGGTCACACTTCCGCCGGGGCTGTTGATATAAAACTGTATGTCCTTATCGGGGTCCTGCGCCTCAAGATACAGAAGCTGCGCGACAATCAAGCTGGCGGTCGTATCATTGACCTCTTCCGAGAGCATAATGATTCTGTCATTAAGCAGGCGGGAAAAAATATCATACGAGCGCTCGCCGCGGCTGGTTTGTTCTACTACATAAGGTACTAAACTCATTTTATTAAACTCTCCTTTAAAATATCAGCGTCCAAGAGAGCATATCCTTTATCCATGGGAATTATTCAGACTTGGCGGGGGTTGTTTGTTTCTCTCTGGTACAAGCGCGATTACGCCTCAGCGGGCTTCTCAGGCTTTGCCTCAACAACAACGGCGCTGTCAAAGATAACGGAGTTTGCCTTCTCCTTCTTGCACTCTTCTCTGATGAAGTCCATGCCGAAGTAGTTTATAAGATCCTCAGGCTTTGCATTGACATCCTCGCCAACTTTCTTGAGGTACTCGTCAACATCCTCGTCGCTGACCTCAATGTTCTCGGCCTTGACAACAGCGTCAACAAGAATATCGTTCTTGACCTGGAACTCTGCGCCCGGACGGAGGCTGTTATTGACGGTTGCGTCATCAAGACCCATCATCTGCTTGAGTCTGTCAAGTTCAAT
>CAUABY010000092.1 GCA_958427375.1 uncultured Eubacteriales bacterium | reverse complement strand
CTTGGACTTTTTATTCATGGCCTCGGCCTCAGCAGCCTCCATCTTCGCGGTGGTAGAGATGGACCACTTCTTAGCCTGAATACGGACTCTGTCCTCACCGGTCTCAAAGGTGATGGTGTCCTCAGTAATCTGTACTATTTTGCCGGTCAGGCCGCCAATGGTCGTAATTTCATCGCCGAGAGTGAGAGAATTGCGCATCTCTTCGGTCTTTTTCTTTTTCTTGTTCTCCGGGCGGATAATAAGAAAATAGAAAATGGCGAACATCATGACAAGCATGATAATCATGGAAAATCCGCCGCCAGCTGCCGCATTAGGATCTGCTGTCAAAAATAACATTTAGGGTTTACCTCCAAAAAACAAAAGTATTACTATTATACATTGTCCACACAATAAATTCAAGAATTTAAATGCGTTTATCTAAAATTTCTGTATATTGCCGTCTGAATTCGCCGAAAGTGCCATTATCTAAATTTTCTCTGATTTTCTTGGTCAAATTATTATAGAAATAGAGATTATGTGTCACGGCAAGGCGCATGGCGAGCATCTCCTCCGCCTTAAAAAGATGGCGGACATAGGCGCGCGAATAGCGGCGACAGACAGGGCAGTCACACTGAGGGTCGATTGGGCTATCGTCTATGAGGTATTTTTCATTTTTAATGTTGATAATACCCGCCCATGTGAACAGGTGCCCGTGGCGGCCATTTCGCGCGGGCATCACGCAGTCAAAAAAGTCCACCCCGCGGTAAACGCCCTCTATAATATTTCCCGGTGTGCCCACGCCCATGAGGTAGCGCGGCTTGTCCTTTGGCATATGCTCCTCCACAGCCTCAATCGTGTCGTACATCTCCTGATGCGTCTCACCGACAGCGAGGCCGCCAATCGCATAACCCGGCAAATCAAGCTCGGATATGCGATTCATATGCTCTATGCGTATATCAAGAAAAATCGCGCACTGATTTATGCCGAAGAGCAGCTGGCCGGGATTCACCGCGTCATCCTCGCTGTTATATTCCGCCAGCGCCTTTTTGCAGCGCTCAAGCCATCGCACAGTGCGCGCGCAGGACTCTTCAACATATTTGCGCGGCGAGGGTATCTTGATGCACTCGTCAAAGGCCATCGCTATGTCCGAACCGAGGTTTGCCTGTATGCGCATGCTCTCCTCCGGCCCCATAAAGATATGCCGCCCGTCAACGTGAGAGTTAAACTTAACGCCCTCTTCCGTTATTTTTCGCAGTTTCGCAAGCGAAAAGATTTGAAACCCGCCGCTGTCTGTAAGGATAGGGCCGCTCCAAGTCATGAATTTATGCAGTCCTCCAAGCTCTTTGACAAGCTTATCGCCCGGACGGACATGCAGATGATAGGCATTTGAAAGCTCGACCTGACAGCCGATTTCCTCCAAATCGCGCGCAGACAGAGCGCCCTTTATCGCCCCCTGCGTACCAACATTCATAAAAACCGGGGTCTGAACCACACCATGCGGCGTTTCAAGCTCGCCGCGCCGCGCGCGACCCTCCTGCTTCAAAAGTCTGTACACTGAATTATCTCCATTTAAATTATAATTTTCAACTCAAACTCTGAGAGTTTTATTATTTTATCAAAAGAAGCCGACATATGCAACTCATTTTTACCTGCGCGCAAAAAACCGCCCGGCAAATTGCAATTTAACGCCGGGCATGCTAAAATATACGCAGATTTTTTATAAAGGAAGTAATCGTCATGTCTGAATATACATCTGAGCTTTTGCGCTGGCTCGACGGCGGGCGCTCGCCATATCACACGGTGGAAATGGCCGCCGCATATCTCGCGGGAAACGGTTTTACAGCCCTAAAATTAGCAGAGCCGTTCGCGCTTGAGCGCGGCGGACGCTATTATATAGAAAACGGCAGTTTTCTTGCTGCATTCACCGTGGGCGGCAGAAATGTTTTCCGCGTCGCCGCCGCGCACACCGACTGGCCGTGCATGCGTATCAAGCCAAACCCGGAAAGCGTATCCGGCGGCTGCTGTCGATTGAGCGTTGAGCCTTATGGCGGCGCAATACTGAGTTCTTGGATGGACAGGCCGCTCGGTCTTGCGGGCACGGTATTCCTCCGCGCGGAAAGCCCGCTTCGCCCTGAGCGCCGGTTAATCGCATGGGATGATCCGCTGCTTGTTATCCCAAACCTTGCAATACACATGAACCGCGATATAAATAACGGCAAGGCGTACAAGGCAAATATTGACATGCTTCCACTCTGCCGCACAGTACAGGGCGCGTGGGAAAAGGACGGCTATCTCGTCAGCAGGCTTGCCGAGAGGCTTGGAGTAGACGCGCGCGATATTCTCTCGTTTGAGCTCTGCGCCTACTGCTATGAGCCCGCCGCTGTTGTGGGCTTTGAGCGGGACATGCTCTCCTCCGCAAGGCTTGATAATCTCTGCTCTGTTCACGCCTGTCTGCGCGGCCTTCTGGACGCGGGCGGAGACGGGATAAATGTCTCCGTGCTGTACGACAACGAGGAAATTGGCAGCAACACCCGCCGCGGTGCGGACAGCAGCACGCTCTCGCATATTCTCGAAAAAATCGCGCTCTCGCTTGGGCTTGACCGCGCGGGGCTGATTGACGCCTGTCTCAGCGGCATGCTGCTCTCCTGCGACGCGGCTCACGCTGCGCACCCCAACCATATGGAATACGCAGATCCCGCCAACGCGCCGACGCTCGGCGCGGGCGTGGCGCTAAAACTAAGCCCGCGCTACTCCACCGACGGCGAGACTGCCGCCGCGATTCGCGCCCTATGCCGTGAGAACAATATACCTCTGCAAAGCTACATGAACCGCGCCGACCTCCCTGGAGGCAGTACGGTGGGCTCCATGGCCTCCGCCCTTTTCGCAATGCCGGCAGCGGACATCGGCGTGCCTATTTTGGCTATGCACTCCGCAAAGGAATTGATGGGATGCTCAGACCATGATGCCTTTGTAAGGCTGGTAACAGCGTTTTTCTCCGCTGAATAAACTTAAAACTCTCGAAACCAGAATCGGCTTCGAGAGTTTTTTCATATGCTATAGTCCGTCAGATATAATAATCCGCACGGCAGCACTTATACGCAAACCAGACGGAGAGCGCCATCAGCACGGTGGACAAGGTCTGAATACTGCGGAAGAGTATGAACATACCCGTGAAGCGCTGCACAAGATACTCCGCCGCAGCAACGCCTATTAGAGAGACTATGTACAGCACAAGCAGCAAAGATGCCTTTATCCTGCTTTTGCGCTTTGCACCCTTGAAATAGCGAATAAACACACACAGTATGCAAACCGCACAGGTGAGCATGGTAACGCTGATAAAACCCACATATTTATTGAGCTTTGTGAGGAACACGAAGTGCATGGAAACCGGGTCACTTCTTGTACTGTCGAGCACAATCTCTATCGCGCAGGCGAATGCGAGGCCCAGGCAGGCGATATTTCCCGTGCCGCTTACGCCGGATACCATTAGCGCATCCCGGCGCTGTCTGTAAAGACGCACAAGGAAGATTGAGAGAATGAGCAGCAGCAGAAACGAGATAAAGAAGGTTGCAAACTTGTATATCACGTTCCCCGCCGTATCAGTTACCGGGAACGCAAAGGGCAGGCGGCAGAGCAGCGGCGTGGTTATGGTGATTTTACTGCGGCAGGCTGTGCCGAAAACATCAGCAAGCCTGACGAATGCGACGCTCATAAGCGCGCCGGGTATAACCGCGTCAAAGAGCGAACCGACGCGCCCGACAAGGCCGAGCATACGCGCGATGCCTCCCGCGAGCAGGGCGGCAGGTATTATGCCCGCGATGCAATAGCCACCCACAGCGTAATTTGTGAGCGCTGCCCAGAAAGAGGCGTATTTATCCATGCTGATATACCAATGTATTACACGGCAGAATATAACGGAGAAAAATACCGCGAGCGGGTAAAAGCAGATTACGGCGCTCGCCCGGCATTTACCGCCGCGGCAGAGCGAAAGGCTGAGCAGGAAACCCGCAAGCACACCTAAAACTATTACTATCGAGCTCCAGTACACGATGAAGCCACCGACAGAGACAGCTATTGGATTCATCAGCCCACCTCCTCAGACGGTATCGCCGTGGCAAAGTATATGATATCACTGACCGCGCGCTCGTAGCCCCAGTCAACATAGTTATACATATCGCCGTTGAACATTATTTCACTCGTCTGTCCGCCGTCAAAGTTATAAGCGTTTTTCACACCCTTGCTGTACATTATCTTGGCAAAGGTGTTCACATCCGCGCGCGGCGTGGAATCCTGCGAGTGATTGACCGTCATGTATAAGTAATGGAGCTTGTCGACCTGACCGATACCGGCGCGGGAATACTGCTCGTACATCTCGCCTATGCCTCCGGCATAGCTGCCATTGAGCTGCTGAAGCTCCCCGTCCTTGACGAGTATGGGGCCAAAGGCCATGCCGAAGAGAATGTTTTTATCGGCGATATACTGCTCAAGCGACGCGCGGTCTGTAAGCTCAGAGGCGCGCAGCATATTAAAATCACCGTTCGTGTCAATCATCAACAAGTCACAGGATGTGTCAAAACGGCCTATCTGTCCCTGATAAATGCAGGTTCCGAGGTCACGATACATATAGAAGTCCGCGTTCATCGCCACAACCGCGTTCGCGCTCATGGCAAGCTCCGAGGCATATCCCCATTCCGGCGAGCCGAAAGTGTCGTTCATTATCTTACGGCGTATCTGTGAGCCATCCGCTATTTTAACCTCCACGCAGGAGCAGACGCGGTTTTCAATCCGCTCTTTCCAGCAGATGACAAGTATTGTCTCATCGCAGTAATACTCTATATCCGAATCCCAGTAAAACTCTGTGGCCGGGTCAAATATCAGCTCCTGCCCGTCAAGAAGGCCATAGTTCATAGCCATGTTGACCACATCCATGACCTTGTCAGCCTCGCTGATGCTGACTGCGCCGTATTTACTTGCGTCGGGCTTCGGCGCGACGGTGCTGTAATAGTCAAGGGTATACTGCTTTCTTATATACGCCAGCTCGCCGAGCGCATCACTCGCGGCGTTATTGAGATACACGTCAAGCTTGCTCACAAGATCCGCTTTTGCTGTCGTGCCGGTCTCCGTCTTGGCGCGCTCAGTGCCGGGATGTATGTTGGCGCCCGTCCATACAAGCGCCAGCGCTAACAGCGCAAGTGACAAAACGTCAAGAAGCACACGCAAAGCAAGCGGTGCAAGGCGCTCCGGCTCTTCCCAGTTCTCCGTCTCCTGTGTTTTTTCCGGCATCTCGTGCGGTTGTGTAACGGTTCTCTCTGCGGCTTTCTTCGCCTTGGCGGGTTTTCCCGGCACAGGCTTTTTCTGCGCGGGTTTCTCCGCCGCGCGTGCTTTCAGAGGCTCGTTTATAGGCTCGTCCACATCCTCAAGCTGTACCACCTGCACTGGATTCTCCGCCCGCACGTCATCAGGCTCAGTCTCCGCGGCAGGCTCAGCTTCCTCTTGCGCATCGACTAATTCAGAATAGTTTTGTGCGGTGTCGCTCTTGTCCATGCTTTCAGCTTCAGGCTCAGCAGCCGCATATGTGTTTTCCTGCGCAGCCGGCATATCCACCTCTGTTTCTGTTTGCGGCTCATATATATTTGTCTCCGGCTCGCTCGGCGCTGTCTGCCGCCCCTCGGTCTCATCCTTTGCAAGCTGCTCGGAATAGGCTGAAAATTCGGCAAGTATATCGTCAAGGTCAAATCCGTAATCATCTCTGTCTCTCATAAAACTGCTCCTAAACTCAAATCGCGCCGCCCATGATACAGCTGAGAAGAGCGCTGTCGGCATTTATAAGCCACTGCTGGCCGACATAGTCAAGCCCCACAGTAAGCTCTGCGGAATTATAATAGTTCTCGGCGCTATTCAGTACGGTTTTTACCGCCGTCTCATAGGCTTCATCCGTTACCGCCGGGAGATAGTTATTATTTTCATCGTACACATCCTTGCGCGCGCGTGACCTGACAATCTCTCTCAAGACGTCGTTCGTCTCTTTCTCAACATCCTGCTCCATAGCCTTGAGGTCGAGGTATGTAAAGCTGACCGTCTGCTGAGCTGTCAGCTTGTCCACCTTTGCCGCGCCGACAAGCTCATAGCTGTAGCTGTCCTTAAGCGCGTTATATACAAGCTCCCCGGATTTGGATGACGGCTCTTTTTCAAGGCCGAGACTGCTGTAATTCTCAAGGCAGGTATACGCCGTGTCATTATCCCCGGCGCACAGCGCGTCAAAAAAGCGCGTCACCGTCTTCTGTGGGTCGCCCTCCGCCTCGGCATACACTGTTCCGGCGGAGTATCCGTAAAGGCACACGGCGCAGGCCAGCGCCGCTATCACAAGCGAAAGCACAGCCGGGAAAGCGTGTATCTTCACCCTTCCTCTTTTAAGAACCTCTATTATTGCAAACACCAGCGCCACGGCGATTATGACTGCGGCAATTATAAACCCAAAACTCACGGAGCTGTTCTCCTCTTCTTCTGTTAAAATATCGCAATGCAGTAAATTATATTATAAAATAATATTCCTGCTCTTGCAAGTGTTCTATTGATATATTTAGCTTTGATTTAAAACTGTCACATTTGTCACAATGACATATTGAAAAAACGAAGAAAATTTATTATAAGCGCAGTAAAAATACAAATTAAATATGGAGGTTAATGATATATGTACTGCACAAGAAAAGTTTCGGATGACCTTATCTGGGTCGGCGCTGACGACAGGCGCCTTGCCTGCTTTGAGGGCGTATACGGCGTGCCTGATGGTGTGTCCTACAACTCCTATGTCATGCTCGACGATAAGGTCGCAATCTTCGACACCGTTGATAAGGCCGTGTACCAGACATATTTTGAAAATGTCGCCCACGCGCTTGCAGGCAGGAAGCCCGACTATCTTGTCATCTCCCACATGGAGCCTGACCACGCCTACACCGTTGAAGCATTGCTCGTACACTACCCTGAAATTACCCTTGTATGCAACAGCAAGATTGAGACCATGCTCAAAAACTATTTCCGCAGTGTCGATTTTTCCAACCGCCTGCTCATCGTCAAAGAGGGCGACGTGCTCGACCTCGGCCGCCACAAGATATCCTTTGTCATGGCACCCATGGTACACTGGCCTGAGGTCATGATGAGCTATGATTCCACCGATAAAATTCTCTTCTCCGCCGATGCTTTCGGCACCTTTGGCGCGCTCAATGGCCGCCTTTTCGCAGACGAGACCGATTTCTTCGGCAAGCACATCGACGAGGCGCGCCGCTACTATACTAACATCGTCGGCAAGTATGGCCCGCAGGTTCAAGCTGTGCTGAAAAAGGCCGCCGCGCTTGAAATCAGCTATGTCTGCCCCCTGCATGGCTTTGTCTGGCGCAAGGACTTTGACAAGTACCTTAAGAAATATCTCCTCTGGAGCAGCTACACGCCTGAGGAGAAGAGTGTCATGCTCGCATACGCCTCCGTCTATGGGCACACGGAGAACGCCGCAAGCATACTCGCCGCCAAGCTCGTTGAGCGCGGTGTAACAGTTCACATGTTTGATACCTCTGTCACTCCCGCAAGCTACATCCTCTCCACCGCTTTCCAGTGCAGCCACCTTGTTTTCGCCGCGACTACGTACAATAACGGCGTGTTCGTCACAATGGAAAACCTCCTGTACGACATTGCAAACCACAACCTGCAAAACCGCAAAATCGCCATCATGGAGAACGGAAGCTGGGCGCCCACCAGCGGCAAGCTCATGCGCGAAATGCTAAGCTCCATGAAAAACTGCGAGTTTATAAGCGACAATATCACCATCCGCTCCTCCCTTGCCGAAGATCAGCTACCCTTACTGGACGCGCTGGCAGACGCGATTGCCGCGGACATAAAACAGTAACAGCAAACATTATAGAGCAAGGAAAAAGCCCGCGCAAGAGAGCGCGGGCTTTGCCGTATCCATATCAGTAGTTCTCTG
>CAUABY010000091.1 GCA_958427375.1 uncultured Eubacteriales bacterium | reverse complement strand
GTAAAGCCTCGAAATTTTTTGTTATTTTATCATATATCCCCGCGAATATCCAGTGTATTAGAATTTGCATGAAGTTTTTTCCATTGCCCTCCCTCATCCCCAGCCTATATCCTCCTAAATTGACATCTGCCCGCAGTGGGGATATAATTGGAACATAACATCACGGCACAGAAGAAGGGCATGGACTATGACATTGGGGGATTATTTTCCAATATGGCAGCAGCTGACCGGCGCGCAGCAGGAGCTGCTCAGCCGCCGCTTTGCCGAGCGCAGGGTGAAAAAGGGCAGCGTTATCCATGGTAACGGCAGCGAGTGTACCGGGCTTCTGCTTGTAAAAGAGGGGCAGCTTCGCGCCTATATGCTCTCCGGGGACGGGCGGGAGATTACTCTTTACCGCCTTTTTGAGCGGGATTTGTGCCTGTTTTCGGCCTCGTGCATGATGCGCTCCATCCAGTTTGATATCAGCGTTGATGCGGAGAAAGACAGTGTGCTGTGGGTTATTCCGGCGGAGGTCTACCAGCTGGTGATGGCAGAGTCCGCTGTGCTTGCAAACTTCACAAACGAGATTATGGCCGCGCGCTTTTCCGAGGTCATGTGGCTGATGGATCAAATTCTCTGGAAGCGCTTCGACCAGCGGCTTGCGGGCTTTCTGCTCGACGAAGCCAACATTGAGGGCTCAAACACCCTGCGTCTGACGCACGAGGCGATTGGCAGGCATCTCGGCAATCCGCGCGAGGTTGTGACGCGGATGCTGAAATATTTTTCCGCAGAGGGCTATGTGAATCTCTCACGCGGCACGGTGGAACTGTGCGATATCGCGGGCTTACAAAAACTGCTTTAATTTAGAACAGCCTGAATCTTCGGCTTTACGAGCCAGGCGGATCCAACAGCAAAGAACCCCCGAAGAAAACGGCATAGCGCCGTTTCTTCGGGGGCTTTAACTTTAATGCGTATAATTTGGCACAGAAAATCTGTTCCTCATCATTTCTATTGATCTGTGGCTTTCCCCTATCGCTCTTCCCTGAAATACGCGAGGCCGAGGGAGGCGGGGGGCTGATTTTCGCGCTTACTGCGCATGCTGGTGACGACGAGGACGATGATGGTGACGATATAGGGGAGCATCTTATAAAGCTCCTTGACCGCAAGATTCGTGCCCGTGGGGATGAAGATATAGAGAATATACAGCCCGCCGAAGAGGATGGAGGCGAGGATGCTGAGGTTAGGCCGCCAGACGGTGAAGATGACAAGCGCGATTGCAAGCCAGCCGCGGTCGCCGAAAGCGTCGTTCGACCAGACGCCGCAGGCATAGTCCATAACGTAATAGAGGCCGCCCAGACCCGCTATCATGCTGCCCACGCAGGTGGCGACGTACTTGTAGCGGTTGACGTTAATCCCCGCCGCGTCCGCGGTATTGGGGCTTTCGCCCACGGCGCGAAGCTGGAGGCCGACGCGTGTGCGGTTGAGCACATAGGATGCTATGAGCGCGATGACGACGGCGAGGTAGGCGAGAAAGCCATAGGAGAGGAAGATTTTGCCGAACCAGCCGCACTTATCGGCCAAGGGCAGGGACTTGCTGAACCAGCCGCTGGTGGCGGAGAGCGCGATGGAAGGGATTTCACTGCCGGTGAGCTTGATGAGCGAACCGCCGAAGAAGTTGCCGATGCCGACGCCGAAGGTCGTCATGGCAAGGCCGGTGACGTTTTGATTCGCGCGCAGGGTGACGGTGAGGAAGCAGTACAAAAGCCCCATCAGAAGCGAGCCTAAAAGCGAAGCGAGCAGCGGTATCATAATGGCCCAAAAACCGTTGACCGCGCCGCCCACAGCCTGCTCATACAAAAACGAGCCGACAACGCCGCTGATAGCGCCGACATACATGATTCCGGGGATGCCGAGGTTGAGGTTGCCGGATTTCTCCGTCAGGGTTTCGCCGACGCTGCCATAGAGCAGGGGTATGCCCTGCGCGACGGCTCTGGGGATAAAGGAAACAAAATCAAACATAACTCAATCCTCCTTTGCGGCCTTACGGAAGCTGATTTTATAGCTGATAAAGAACTCGCAGCCGGTGATGAAGAAGAGGATAATGCCGGTGAGTATATCCGCAAACGACTGGTTGAGCGCAAACTGCGTGGCAATCTCGCCCGCGCCGCGGTCGAGCAGGACGAGCAGCAGGCTCGTGAAAATCATGAGTATGGGGTCAAACTTGGCAAGCCACGAGACCATGACGGCGGTGAAGCCGCGCCCGTCGGCAATCGTTGTGGAGACAGTGTGGTTGATGCCGCCGACGAGCAACAGCCCCGCCACGCCGCAGATTGCGCCGGAGAGCAGCATGGTGCGCACGATTACGCGGTCAACCTTGATGCCGACATAGCGCGCGGTGCGCTCGCTCTCGCCGACGACGGCGATTTCATAGCCGTGCTTGGAGTAATTGAGGTAGATGTACACGAACACTGTGAGCACCGCGACAACAAGTATGCTCAAAAGGTACTTGTTGCTGACAACGGGCAGCCAGCCGGCCTCACTGCTCTGGTTGATGATGCCGATTTGTCCCGCGCCCTTGGGCACCTCCCACACGATGACGAAGAAAGCCACAAGCTGGGTGGCGACATAGTTCATCATCAGGGTGAAAAGCGTCTCATTGGTGTTCCACTTGGCCTTGAAGATGGCCGGGATGCCCGCCCACACAGCGCCCGCGGCGACGGCGGCGAGCACCATGATGACGATTAAAAGGGCGTTGGGCAGCTTATTGCCGAGGGTTATCATCACGGCGGCGGTTGCAAGGCCGCCGATGAGCACCTGACCCTCCGCGCCGATATTCCAAAAGCGCATCTTGAACGCGGGCGTGACCGCAAGGGAGATGCACAGCAGGATGGCGACGTTCTGGAAGGTTATCCAGGCCTTGCGCGCGCTGCCGAAAGCACCGGAAAGAATGGTGCTGTAGATGCTGATGGGGTTGAGCCCTGTGAGCAGGGTGGTGATGAGCGCGCTGACGACGAGCGCAAGGACGATGGACAGCGCGCGGATGCCCCAGGCCTTGTACCACGGCATTGCGCCGCGCTTTACGATGTGGAAAAGCGGAGTTCTGGTTTTATTCATCTGCGTTACCTCCGAGCTTTGTCATCATCATGCCGACCTCGCGCTTTTTCGCGCCCCGGCCGGGGATTATGCCGCTGACCCTGCCGCCGCAGAGCACAAGGATGCGGTCGGCCAGCTCAAGCAGAACGTCCAAATCCTCACCGACATAGATGACGGCGACACCGGCCTGCTTCTGCTTGTTGATAAGGTCATAGATGGTGTACGAGGAGTTGATATCGAGGCCGCGCACGGCGTAAGCGGTGAGCAGCACGGTGGGGGCGGAGGCAATCTCACGGCCGACGAGCACCTTTTGCACATTGCCGCCGGAGAGGCGGCGCACAGGGGTGCTGATGCCGGGGGTGCTGACGCCAAGCTCCTCCACAACATCTTCCGCGAGCTTGCGGGGGGACTTTCTGTCGGTGAAGAAGCCGCGGCCGCGGCGGAACGAGCGGAGCATCATATTGTCGGCCAAATCCATGCTGCCGACAAGGCCCATGCCCAGCCTGTCCTCCGGCACAAAGGAGAGGGACACGCCCATCTGCTGTATGGAGAGGGGGTCTTTGCCGAGGAGCGGCTCAGGTGTGCCGTCGTCCTCAATATAGCTGATTTCGCCGCTCTCAACGGGCTGAAGCCCGGCGATGGCCTCCAGCAGCTCTTTCTGACCGCAGCCGGAAATTCCGGCCACGCCAAGAATCTCGCCGGAGTTGGCGGTGAAGCTTACGTTGTCAAGCTTGACTATGCCGTCAATACTGCGCACGGTGAGGTTTTTGACCTCAATGCGGGGCTTGGGGTCGACAGGCTCAGGGCGGTCGATATTCAGCTCAACCGCGTGACCGACCATCATGTTCGTCATTTCCTGCGCGTTGGTGGTTTTGGTGGGCATGTCGCCGATGAACTGACCATGGCGGAGGATGGCGACGCGGTCAGAAAGCGACTCGACCTCGTGCATTTTATGGGTGATGATGACAATGGCCTTGCCCGCGTCGCGCATGTTGCGCAGCACGGCGAAGAGCTTGTCGGTCTCCTGCGGGGTCAAAACGGCGGTAGGCTCGTCAAGAATGAGGATATCCGCGCCGCGGTAGAGCGCCTTGACTATCTCCACGGTCTGCTTCTGGGACACGGACATGTCATAAATCTTCTGCTTGGGGTCAATCTCGAAGCCGTAAGCGTCGCAAATCTCTTTCACGCGCGCGGCCACACGGCCGAGGTCGAGCTTGCCCGGCTCCTTGAGGCCGAGTACTATGTTCTCCGCCGCGCTGAGCACGTCCACCAGCTTGAAGTGCTGGTGGATCATGCCGATGCCGAGGTCATACGCGTCCTTGGGGGAGCGGATAACGACCTCCTTGTCGTCAATGAAAATCTGTCCCTCGTCCGGGAAGTAGATGCCGGAGAGCATGTTCATCAGCGTCGTCTTGCCGCTGCCGTTCTCGCCGAGCAGGGCGAGAATCTCTCCGCGGTAGATGTCGAGCCAGACCTTGTCGTTGGCGACGACCGAACCGAAGGTCTTGGTGATATTGCGCATTTTGACTGCGGCTGTCTTGTTGTCCAAAAGGCTTCACGCTCCTATATCTGTTTTGGCGCAGAATGTGGGTGAAATATAACGGTAATCTTAAAGGCCAATACCGCAAAGGGCGGCGCAGGAGGCCGTAAACGCCCTGCGCTGTCCTTTACGGCAGCAACACTTTTGCAAAGAGCGATACAGGAGATCCGGCTTGGAGTCGGGTCTCCTGTATATCATATCAAAAGGGAAGATTAGAACGCGGTGTCGAGCATGGTGATGCCGTCGATCTGGAGATCGAAGTAAGGAGCGGCACGGAACTCGGACTCGTGGAAGTAACCGTCGGCAACAACCTCTGTGTCGGGGGTGTAAGCGTCGTCGGTATCAACGTCGGCCATGTAGCTGTCAACAGCAGCGCCGTCAACGGTGAAGGTGCTCACATCAAAGACATGCAGCTCGCCGGACTCAAGAGCGGCCTGAACCTCGGCAATCTTCTCAGCGGTGCCGGCAGCGGCGGCCTGCTCGTTGACCTCGGTAAGGACAACGGAGCCGGTGGCAAGGGTGCCGGTCCAGTCAGCGGCGATCTCTTCACCGTTGAGGTAGGCGTTCATGACGTAGACATAGTAGGGAGTCCAGTCAATGCGGGAGGAGACGATGAAGGTGTTGGGGCAGGCGGAAATGGTGGAGCCGTTGTAGGAGACGTTGGGAACACCGGCGGTCTCGCAGGCAGTGGGAGCGCCCATGGAGTCAGCATGCTGGCTGATGAGCTTGCAGCCGTTGTCAATGAGCTTGTTGGCGGCTTCCTTCTCGGCGGTCTCATCGTACCAAGAGCCGGTGAAGGTTACTTCCATGGTGGCGCTGGGGCAGACGGAGCGTGCGCCGAGGAAGAAGGAGGTGTAGCCGGAGACGACCTCAGCATAGGTGTAAGCGCCGACGTAGCCAATCTTGGCCTCGTCCTCGGTGAACTCACCGTTGGCGATCATCTCGTTGAGCTTCATACCGGCAGCGACACCGGCGAGGTAACGTCCTTCATAGATGGAGGCAAAAGCGTTGTGGTGGTTGGAAAGGC
The DNA here is from genome assembly GCA_958427375.1 of uncultured Eubacteriales bacterium. GTDB lineage: Bacteria > Bacillota > Clostridia > Oscillospirales > Oscillospiraceae > Limivicinus. Next base: position 2,441 of record CAUABY010000091.1, on the reverse strand, counting down.
CCTCGGTGTGGGCGCGGGTGCCGGTGGCGTGGCAGAACTGAACCTCAGGGAATTCCTTGGCAGCAGCAATGAGGTAGGGCTCATGGCCGAAGGAGTCGGCGAAGATGATATTGCAGCCGGCGTCGGCGAGCTCTTCACATGCTTCCTGGCACTCCTGACCCTCAGGAATGTTGGTCTTGAAGATGTACTGACCCTCAGCAAGGCCCATCTCTTCGCAGGCCGCGGTGGCAGCGTTCATGAAGTTGAGGTCATAGGTGGAGTTCTCGTCGTGCAGGAAGATGAAGCCGACCTTGAGGTCAGCGGCGGAGGCGGAATCTGCGGCCTCGGCAGGAGCGGTGTCAGCGGGGGCGGCAGCATCAGCTGCGGGAGCCTCGGTAGCTGTGGGAGCCGCGGAAGAACCGCAGGCGCACAGTGCGAACACCATTACAAGAGCCAGAAGCATTGCAAGAAGCTTTTTCATTCTTTTAATCTCCTCTTTCGTGTAAAATAAAAATTATAATATATCAAAACCGCCTTACGCGGGTTTGAACAAAGAAAACAGCGCCGGGATATTCAGTTCCTGCATGAACGAAGCACCGACGCAATAGAAATATAAAAGACGCCGATATTTAAAATATCACAGCGCCTTCGACAATTCCGATAGTCCGGTCATTTACGGTGCCGGGTAGAGACTCAAATCCATATTATTTGTATATATCGAAAGCAGTATGAAGTTGGGTGGCGACAGTGTCTTGCGCTCGCCTCTATATAAAGTTCCTGAGAACATTTAAATTATACAATATCGCGGAAAAATGTCAAGTGACTATTTTCCGCGATATTCACAACTTGAAGCGTCGAATTTTGTCAGTCTTGCACAAAAGTCAAGCCGTTGTCGCTCATAGCCGCGATGCGGGCGAGGGACTCAATGCGCATGCCCTCCGCACGAAGCTGATTTCCGCCGCCCTGAAACACCTTTTCAATGGCGATGGCGGCACCCACAAGCTCCGCCCCCGCCTGGCGGACGATATCGCGCAGGCCGATGAGCGCGGCGCCGGTGGCGAGAAAGTCATCCACGATGAGCACGCGCTCACAGGGGTGCAGGTATTCCTTGGAGAGGATGACGGTATTCGTGTTGCCGTGCGTGAATGAGACAACCTCGCTTGAATACACGCTGTCGGAGATATTTTTGGACTTGCTCTTTTTGGCAAAGGCGGCCTTGCAGCCGAGGGCATAGCCGGTCATCACGGCCATGGCGATGCCGGAAGCCTCCACCGTGAGCACCTTATCAACACGCTCACCGGCGAAAAGGCGCTTTATCTCCTGCGCCATCTCGTAAAAAAGCTGGGGGTCGAGCTGGTGATTCAAAAAGCTGTCCACCTTGAGGATGCCGCCCGGCTTCACAACGCCGTCGGCAAGGATACGCTGCTCCAAAAGCTTCATAGCTGTGTCTCCTTGTTGTTTGATTTTATCTGTTTGGTTTTACTTGTTTGGTAGTATATTTTCAAAATGTGTAAAAGAGGAGCCCATAAGTTGGCGTGAGATGAGAACGCGCCGAAGTTTTTCGGAGAAGATTTGCGTTAAGGCGAGGAAGTGGCCGCAGGAAATACTTTGTGTATTTTCAAGGCCGCTGATGAAGAATTAACGGAAAGATGCCCGAAAAAAGCGGTGCGGGCTCGTTGAACGCCAACAAAAAGAACAACCGAAAAAAGCCCGTCGGTACGACAGGCTTGTTTCGGGTAATGTTTAATTACACAGCGCGGGTGACCTTGCCGCTGCGCAGGCAGCGGGTGCAGGCGTAAACGTGCTTGGGAGAACCGTCTACTATGGCCTTGACGCGCTTCACATTGGGCTTCCAGGTACGGTTGGAGCGTCTGTGGGAGTGGCTGACCTGAATACCGAAGGCCACATCCTTATCGCAGAACTGACACTTTGCCATGAGTTGAAGCACCTCCTTGCTTGTGTTTCGCTGTACGAACAGCTTTTATATGATAGCAGAAGTTCACATAAAATGCAAGAGAAAATTTCAGCTTAAGTGAAAAATACTTTGCCCGCGCCGCGCCGTGAGGCCAAATCCCCGCCAGGGGATACGGAACGGTAAATTTTACACCCGGCTGTGTGTAAAACTATTGCCATTCAATCAAATGTTTAATATAATAGCAGTAGCATCGGCAGACAAGAGCACACACGCCTTACAGCGCGTCAGCTTGTCAAAAAAGTCTGAAATAGACTTTTTTGACTGCTTCATCCGCCGAGCATTTTGATGGTATCAAAATGCTGCTTCGCCCTAAAAGCCTTGATTTTCAAGGCTTTTAGGCGGCGGTTTATTGTATTTGAGGCGGGCCTTGCCCCCTCAAGCTCCCCTGCTGCTCTGTTTTCTTTACATTGCAGCATAGTTTTTTGACAGTCTCACACGCCTTACAGCGCGTCTTTAAGGCGCTTTTTGCTCTTTTCGCTTTGATGGG
>CAUABY010000090.1 GCA_958427375.1 uncultured Eubacteriales bacterium | reverse complement strand
GTTGGTATCGCCCAGCACCAAAACGGCATCGGGCTTTATTTCCGCCATGAGGTCATAGCTTGCGGCAATGATGTTGCCCATGGTCTGCCCCAGCGTATCTCCCACAGCGTCCATGTAAACCTCCGGGTCCGCAAGCCCCAAATCACGGAAGAAGATGCCGTTTAAGTTGTAGTCATAGTTCTGCCCCGTGTGGGCAAGAATGGTGTCAAAATATACGCGGCACTTATTTATAACGGCGGCGAGGCGGATTATCTCCGGCCGTGTGCCGACGATGATGAGCAGCTTCAGCCTGCCGTCATTTTTAAATTTCACCTCGGAATAGTCGCGCTTCATGCTCAAACCTCCTCAAAGAATGTGTCGGGTTTCTCCGGGTCAAAGCGCTCGTTTGCCCACATAAGCGTCACAAGGTTCTCAGTGTCGGAGAGATTGATGATGCTGTGGGTGTAACCGGGCAGCATGTACACCGCCTCTATCTTATCCCCGCTCACCTCGAACTCTATTACCTCGTCCGTACCCATTTTGCGCTCGCGTATAAGCCCGTGGCCGGACACGACAATGAAAATCTCCCACTTGCTGTTGTGCCAGTGCTGCCCCTTGGTGACGCCGGGCTTGGAGATGTTGACGCTCATCTGCCCGCATTTTTCTGACTTTATAAGCTCGGTAAAGCTGCCGCGCATGTCGACGTTCATTTTGAGTGTCTGCGCGGTTTTCTCCTTTGGCAGGTAGCTCAGATAGGTTGAGTAGAGCTTTTTCTCAAACGAGCCGTCCGGGATTTCCGGCATGATAAGCGTCCTGGGCTGCTTGGCAAAGGAGTACAAAAGTTCGCTTATGCGCCCAAGCGTGGCCCTGTGCGTTGTCGGCACATAGCACCAGCGCCCGCTGTCCGCGGGCAGCGGCGTGAGCCCGGCATAGTCACAGCGGTGCTCGCGCCCTTCCAGCGCCGAGAGCAGCTCATTTACAAGGTCATCAATATACACAAGCTCCAGCTCAGTTGCGGGGTCGTTCACGGTGATAGGCAGGGAGTTTGCAATGTTGTGGCAGAAAGTTCCCACGGCGCTGTTGTAGTTGGGGCGGCACCACTTGCCGAACACGTTCGGGAAGCGGTAAACCAGCGCCTGTGCCCCAGTCTCGGCGGCATAGGCGAAGAAAAGCTCCTCCCCAGCAAGCTTGGATTTGCCATAGCTTGATTCGGCATAGCGCCCTTCAAGGCTGGCCTGCGCCGAGCTTGAGAGCATGACCGGGCAGGTGTTCCCCGCCGCGCGCAGGGCATCAAGAAGCTCGCCCGCGAAGCCGAAATTGCCCTCCATAAATTCACCCGCGTCCTTGGGTCTGTTGACCCCTGCAAGGTTGAATACGAAGTCCGCCTCGGCGCAAAAACGCGCAAGGTCATTCTCCGTGCAGGCTCTCGTATATTCAAAAATCTCACCTATGCTGAGGTTCGGATGCGTTCTGTCCTTGCCCGCGCGGATGTTTTTCAGCGCACAGCACAGGTTTTTCCCCACGAAGCCGGAGGCCCCGGTGACAAGGATATTCAAGCTTTTATTACCGCTCACGCTCTTGCCTTTCCGCCGCTCACAGCTTTTCGACGCAGTCGTCAAAATAGTCAAGCAGCATGTTTTTTTCAAAATGCGCCTCAAAATATGCCCGCGCGTTTCTGCCGTATTCCTCAATGCGCCCGTCGCGCATCAGCCCCTGCACTGCGTCCGCAAGCGCCGCCGCGTCACCCAGCGGACTTACAGCGCCGCAGTCGGCCTCGCGCACAATGCGCTCGGTCTCGCCGGTGACACAGGCGAGGATGGGCATGCCGCAGGCCATGTATGACTGCAGCTTTGCCGGGATGGTGTTCGCAAAGAGGCTGTTGTTCATAAATGACACGAACGCCGCGTCGCAGTCGGCCAGAAGCGCGGGGATATCCTCCGCGCGCTGGCGCTCGATGAGTCGGAACATATTCTCAACTCCGCGCGCGCCTATCTGCTCTTCAAGCGCGGCCTTTCCGCGCCCGTCGCCGACTATCACAAACTCCGCGTCCGCGCCGCGCTCTTTCAATATTGCCGCCGTCTCCGGCAGAATGTCAAGCCCCTGCGCAAGTCCCACATTACCGGTAAAAATCACCCTGAATCGCCCGTCCGCCGGGATAAACGCGCTCTCACCGCGTGCCATGGGGCGGTAAAACTCCTCCGCGTACTGCGGCCAGTAACTCACCTTGTCCGCCTCCGCCGGGATGCGCGCCTTAATCATATCCACAAAGCTCGGCGAAGTGGCAAAAATTCTGTCACAGCGGCGGTAGATATAGTCGACCATCCTCCCAATAGGGTTCAAAACGAGCTTTGAGTGTATCCCCGTGACAATTTCAATATTCTCCGGCCAGAGATCCTGCACGTATATCCAGCAGGGGATTTTGCGCCGCCGCGCGTACCACACGCCGACAAGTGCCTGCGTCATCGGCGAGACCTCAAAGTTAAACACCATGTCCGCTTTCAGCTTTGTAACGCACTTCCAGAAGAAGCCCGACACGACAAAGGAGATGTAGTTCAAACACATGCCGAGCGCGCCCTTGCCGCGCGCAATAAGCGGGATGCGGATTATCTCCATCCCCGCGTACTCCTCGCGCCGCTTTTTAAATAGCCCATAACCGGGGAAATACTTGCCGTATGGGTAGTTGGGTATGCCGGTGAGCACCGTCACCCTGTACCCGCGCCTGACCCACTCAGCACACATGTCGTTTATGCGAAACTGCTCCGGGTAGAAGTACTGGCTGACAACCAGTATATGTTTCCTCTTATTTTCCGTCATTGCACTCCCTCGGTTATTCTGATGCTCTCTTCGAGGGAATAGAGCCTGTAGTTTTGTTTGTAGCCGCTCATGGACATGTCATAGCTGAAGCTGCCAAATGCCTTGTCCACAAGCGGGGTGAAAACGCGCAGCAGCTTAAGCGCCCAGTTGAAGGCCTTTGTCAGGCGGAGGTTTCTGTCGTGTGCCTCGGCAATCATGCGCACAAGCTCAGAGGTGTTGGAGTACTCGGCGTTCTGCGGGAAAAATATGCCTGCCTCGTTATTGTCTATCATCAGCTTCACAAACTCCATGAGGTTATCCACATAGAGCATGGATCGCTCATTGTTAACCTTGGGAAAGATAGGCAGCTTTCGCGCGAAGAGCGAGAGCACGGGGTAATTGCCCTTGCAGCCGGGGCCGTAAATCATCGGCGGGCGCAGGATGACAAGCCTGAAGCGCCCGTCCGCAAGCTTTTTCAGCCGCTCCTCCGCTTGCAGCTTGCTGTCGGAGTAGCAGTTGGCCGGGGTGCAGCGCGTACCGGGGGCTATCCTGCGTCTTTGCCCGATTGGGGCGCTGTCACCATAGACAATGGCGGAGCTCATGAAAATGAACTGGCCTACGCCCTCACGCTTGGCCTTTTTTGCAAGCTCCTCAGTAAGCTCGGTGTTTATCTCATAGTATTTCCGCGCCTTTTCCTTGCTGATGCGCCCGCTGTCCGAGTGCGCCAGCCCCGCCACGTGATACACGACGTCAAAGCCGCGGAAATTTTCATTGCGCCACGAGCCGTCGCGCATGCTGATGGAGACTGTGGCATATTCCGGTCGTCCGGCCATGTACGCCTTAAAGCGCTTGCCGAGGTAGCTGTTGATGCCGGTTATGAGTATGCGCTTCATTCGTCCTTCTCCTTTTCAAGTGTGCCCGTGCCGCCCTCGACCACGCCCTCATGCTTAAGCACGCTCTTAATCGTGCCGAAAAAGCACTTGCAGTCAAAGCCGAAGCTCAGCTTCTCGGCGTACTCCCCGTCAAGCTTTGCCTTCACGGGGATGGGCAGCTCGTCGCGGCCGTTAATCTGCGCCCAGCCGGTGAGACCTGGCTTCACGTCGTTCGCGCCGTACTTGTCGCGCTCGGCTATGAGGTCGTCCTGATTCCACAGTGCGGGGCGCGGGCCTATAACTGACATCTGTCCGGCGAAGATGTTGAAAAGCTGTGGCAGCTCATCCAGGCTCGTCTTGCGCAGGAACGCGCCTGTGCGGGTGATGTAGGCGGCGGGGTCTGCCAGCATGTGCGTGGGCACGTCTTTGGGTGTGTCGGCGCGCATTGTGCGGAACTTCAGAATATTAAAAAAGCTCTTGTTTATGCCGAAGCGCTTTTGCTTAAAAAGCACCGGCCCCTTTGAGCCGCACTTAATGCACAAAGCGATAATGAGCATGGGCACCGCCAGCACCACTATCCCGGCAAACGAGAGCAGAATGTCAAATAGTCTCTTTATGACACGTTCGTACATATTTTCATACACTCCGAGCTTAAATACATTATATATACAAAAATCATTTTATTATATCATCGCTCCTGTATGCTGTCAACGGAAAGCGGCCTGCGCTAAGCTATTGAAAAACGGGCTCTTATGTTGTAAAATAATAAAAATTTCTGTTGATTTCCGGGGAGACCGAGCCATGATATACCGCGAGCCGCTCATATCAAGAATTGAGGATTTCACCCCTGAGTGGGACTATACCGCCAGTGCCATACTCAAGGCGCTGGAAAATATCGCCGATAAGCATCATTCAATCGTCGCCGCTGAGGAGGGCACGGCAGAGCTGCTGCCGGGCTATGTCTGGCTGCTGAAGGAGTGGCGCGTTGAGATTCCGCGCACACCGACGCGCGATGACGCGCTGACGCTTGAAACCTGGGTTGTCGACACCGGCAGCGGCCCGCGCACAACGCGCGAGGTGCGCATAGTTGACAGCTACGGCGCGGTCTTTGTACTCGCGCATATCCAGTTCAGCGCCTATAGCCCCGCGGAGCATAAAAAGCTCACGCTCTCCAACACCTACATCCCCCGTTATAATACCGAGGAGAAAGGCGTATTTGACGGTGAGCTGCCGCGCCTGACGATGCCGAAGGAGTTTGAGGCCCAGCGCAGTCTGAGTGTGCGCCGGGCAGATATAGATTATAACGACCATGTGCATAACATCGCCTATCTCGACTATGCGCTGGAGATGCTGACCGATGATGAGGCGCATATCAGGAACATTGCGGGCTATCACATAGACTATTTCCGCTCCCTCAAGTACGGCGACAAGGTCACACTGCGCCGCGCCGCGGGGCCGGGTTACGTCAAGGTCGGAATGTATTGCGGCAGGCATCTCGCCTGTATAGTAAAATTTAACATACGCTGAAAGAGGTCTTGTTTTATGAAAATTGAGAGTAAAAAACTGCGCGAGGGCGCACAGCTTCCCACACGCGGCTCAGCCTTTGCGGCGGGCTATGATTTGCGCGCCTGCATAGACGCGCCCATTGCTATTGCCCCCGGCGAGACAAAGATGGTCGGCACCGGTCTCTCCGTCGCCGTGCCCGCGGGCTATTTCGGTGCTGTGTTCGCCAGAAGCGGTCTCGCCTCCAAGCAGGGTCTGCGTCCGGCAAACTGCGTGGGCGTGTGCGACAGTGATTATCGCGGCGAGTACACCGTCGCCCTGCATAACGACAGCAGTGTTTCCCGTGAGGTGCGAAACGGTGACCGCATAGCCCAGCTTGTGGTCATTCCCTGCCTTGATTTGGACTTTGAGCAGGTCGACGAACTCAGCGCAACCGAGCGCGGTGCCGGCGGCTTCGGCTCCACCGGCCGCTGATTTTCGGCAAATATCTACTATATATTGCACGCTTGCACGCAAAAAAGCCACGCAGTCCTGCGACTGCGTGGCTTTTTTACTCCACCTCAGGGCTAAAATCCTCCGGCGGCTTGGAATTTTTGTAGTTGTCAAAAAAGCTTACAAAGAGGTCAAAAAGCTCCTTTGTTTTCCCGTGCAGCCCGCTCTCCCTGTGGTAGTAGGCGCATACGCTCTCCATATTGGGCAGGTTCGGCAGGGGGAAAATAGCGATGTTCTTCAGGTAATCACTCTGCACCTCCGGCGCGAGCATATCCCAGAAAAGCTCAGGATATATGAATACTCCAAGGCCGCTGACCGCAAGCTGGAACGCGTTTTCCATGTTCGTCAGCTCACACACGAACTGCGGGTTCATGTCGTAATACTTCAGGTAGCTGTTGAGCGTGCGCCCGCCGGACGACTGGCGCGGTATCTTTATAAACGGTACCTTCTCAAAATAGCTCAAATCCGCGCTCTCGCCAAACTCCGCGAGCTTCGCCTCATAGCCATCCCCGGCAAGGCTCTTCAGCAGCGGGCGCGGCACCACAAGAAGCTGGCGCTTTTTGCACAGCGGCACAATCTCGTAAGTCTCCGGCGTGTTGTTGATTGAGCCTATTACAAGGTCTACCCCGTCATACAAAAGCGTCTTTTGCAGCACGCTCGGCGACTCCTCGCTCAGTCGCACATAGGTGTCGGGATTGTCCTTAATAAACTGCGGCAGCACATGCGGCAAAATCGCGCGGGCAACCGTGTGCTCAATACCGAGGTGAACATAGTGTCCCCCGCTCATTGAGCGTGACGAGCTCTCTTCGTACTGCTGTTTGAGCATGAGTATGCCCTTAGCCGTTTTCAAAAACTGCTTGCCGTCCTGCGTCAGCGCGAGCGGCCGGCTGCGGACAAAAAGCGGCGTGCTCAGTTCCTCCTCCAATTTTGCAATCTGCTTGCTCAGCGACTGCTGAGAGATGAAAAGATGCTTTGCTGCTCTTGAAAAGCTCTTCTCATCAGCCACGGCTATGAAACTTTTCAACAATGTGAAATCCATCTCTATACCCCAATTTAGTATATTATTGAGTATTTATTAGCCTGTTTTTGCACAGCCTTTTCTTCGCTGAGCAGTATATCACCACGTCATTAAATAGTCAATCACAAAACAAAAAATCCGGAAAGTTTTCACAACAGGCAGTTGTGGTTAAACCGTTAACAAAGTCTTTGTTGTATTTGCACATGCTTCACTGTTTTTTGCCATACATTTGTGTAATAATTGGTGAAAGTGAAAAATACTATTGCCAAATTCAACTTTTGGTTGTATTATAAATGCGAAAAGAGCGTAATAACATTTACGTGACCGCCGAGGGGCGCACAGCTCCCGGCAGGATTTTAGGAGGTATTAAAATGAAAAAACTTCTTGCACTTGTTCTTGCACTGTGCATGGTCTTTGCACTTTGCGCCTGCGGCTCTTCCAGTGCCCCCGCCGCTGACGCACCGGCAGCTGACGCTCCCGCAGCCGACGCTCCCGCAGCCGACGCTCCCGCTTCTTCCGGCAGCACCGGCCTCGCTTTCACCACCGGCGGTGAGACCGGCACCTACTATGCTTTCGGCAGCGTGCTGGCACAGTATGTCTCCTCCAAGACCGACCTTAACATCGTCGCCGTCACCGGCAACGGCTCTCAGGCCAACGTTGAGGACCTTGACGCAGGCGAATATCAGCTTGCTTTCTGCCAGTCCGACGTTATGAGCTACGCTTACAGTGGCACTAATCTGTTTGACGGTGCCGCCGTCAACAGCTTCTCCGTCGCCGCCGCTCTCTACATGGAGCAGGTGCAGATAGTCACCATGAACCCCGACATCAAGACCGTTGCTGACCTCAAGGGTAAGAACGTCTCCGTCGGTGCTCTGGGCTCCGGTGTTTACTTCAACGCCATTGACGTTCTCGCGGCATATGACCTCACTCTTGACGATATCTCCCCCGTCTACCAGAGCTTCGGCGACAGCGCTGAGAGCCTGAAGGACAACAAGATTGACGCCGCCTTCATCGTCGCCGGCGCACCCACCACCGCCATCACCGACCTTGCAACCAGCGGCTCCGTCTATCTCGTCGGCATTGATGATGAGCACGTTGAGAAGCTCATCGCCGCCTCCCCCTACTACTCCGTCTACACCGTTCCCGCTGACGCCTACGGCATGCCTGAGGACGTTCAGACCGTCGCAGTCGCGGCTGTTGTTCTGGTTCGCAACGATGTTTCCGATGACGCGGTTTACTCTTTCGTCTCCACCATCTTTGAGAACGCCGGTGACATTCAGCACGGCAAGGCCGCGGAGCTCAGCGTTGACTTCGGCGCGAGCATGACCAGCGTCCCCTATCACCCCGGTGCAGCAAAGTACTTTGCTGAAAAGGGTCTTGAGGTCGCAACCGCGTAAACCTTAAACTTTAGTCCGAAACGACCTGCGGCGCATTAAACCCCGCCGCAGGTCGTTAGCTGACGAAAGCCGAACGTGGCGTTTTGCAGGTTC
>CAUABY010000089.1 GCA_958427375.1 uncultured Eubacteriales bacterium | reverse complement strand
ATCGACTGACCTTTCTTTTTTACCCAACAATATCTTTAATTAAGGGAAACGGGAAGGGGAATGCCGGATTCCTCTCTCATGCTCGACTTGTGCGGCGAGCTTGGGATCAGTGTAAACGAATTACTAAGTGGGGAGACGATAGAAATGAAAGAGTACGACCGAAAGGCGGAACAACAGCTTCTTGAGCTGATGGAGGAGCGGGAAGAGAAGGACAGGGAGCTTTTGCGCCTTGAAATATTCATCGGCGTGTTAGTCACGGTTGTTTTGCTTGTATGCGTATTTACGGCATCTTTTGTTCATATGGAGGCATGGGCGCGAGCCGCTCTCATCATCGCGGGCTTTCTTCCATTTGTAATCGGCGTCGTATACGCCGTCAAGATTGAACAGATTGCGGGCTTTTACGAGTGTCAGCGCTGCGGACACAAATACGTGCCGACATTTTCTAAGGTGTTCTTTGCTATATACTCCGGCAGAACAAGATACATGAAATGCCCCGCCTGCGGCCAAAAAAGCTGGCAGAAGAAGGTCATGCGCAAGTAACATGGCATGGCCTTGTGAGCTTGAGTTGATAAACTGCATAGCTTTACGCGGCAGGGATGTCCATTCCCCGCCGCGTTTTTGCATAATAAAAAGGATAAGACGAAGCTTTGAAGAACTGCATCTTATCCTTTTTATATCCAGTTAACTTCCCGCCCGCTTACGGACTGCCCGTTCAGTCTTGCTTCGCGGCGGACTTGTTTTTTGGCTTGCCGTGGTAATATTTGCGGCGGCGATTATTTTTCTGCGCGGGTTTTGCGGCGGCCTCGACGGGCTTCGCCGCATTCTCGGCACCTCTTGCGGCACTCTCGGCCTTGGGTTTGCCGTCAAGCTTCACGGGGCGCACCGTGGCCTTGCCCTGATTCTGCGCGTCTCTGCGCGCTCGCGGCGGACGCTGCTGTTCGCCCTTCGCAGGCTGCCTGCCCTGTGCTGGTTTTGCGGTATGCTGCTCGGCCTTGGGCTGGGCGGGCCGCTTTGCCTCGCCGTGGCCGCGTGAACCTCTGCGGCGGCGGGAACTGCCGGCACGCTCGGAGCTGGTCTTTGCGTTCTCGGCCTCCGGCGCGGGGGCTTCGGTTACAGGGTCGGACACTACCATGGACGGGATTGCCCACTCGTCCACAAATTCGTCGGGCTCGTCGGCCTCTTCAGGCACATAGTTGAGTACATGCGCGGGCTGCTCGCCGTCCTTGGGGCGGCCGCCGGGCACGGCGCAGAGCTCATTGGCTTTGTAAAGACGCAGATTGTCATCCCCGTCCTCGTCGAGCTTGACTTTCACCGTCTGACGCAGGAGATTGACCTGCACCGCGGTACCGTAACCGTCCTTCGTCTCGACAAAAGCGCCCTGCCTGGGCACACGCTTGACTAAATCCTCGTAAGCCTCCTCCTCGTAGCGCAGGCAGCACATCAGCCTGCCGCAGCTGCCGGAGATTTTCGTGGGATTCAGCGAGAGCGACTGCACCTTTGCCATCTTGGTGGAGACGGGCTGGAACTCGTCAAGAAACTGGCTGCAACAGTAGGGGCGGCCGCAGATACCGATGCCGCCGACCATTTTGGCCTCGTCGCGCACACCAATCTGCCTGAGCTCTATGCGGTTGCGGAAGATGCCGGCGAGATCCTTCACAAGCTCCCGGAAGTCCACGCGCCCGTCTGAGGTGAAGAAGAAGGTGGTTTTACTGCCCTCAAAACTGCACTCAACATCCACAAGCTTCATGTCGAGCCCGTGCTCGACTATTTTTTTCTGGCAGATTTCAAAGGCCTCGCGCTCGCGCTTGCGGTTGAGCTCGGCCACGCGCATATCGTCCGCCGTGGCGATGCGCACCACCGGGCGCAGCGGCTGAACCACGGCATTATCCGGCACAGGGTGGTTGCCGAGGTGACAGTCGGCCATCTCCAGGCCTTTGGAGGTCTCCACGATGACTGTGTCCCCGGCCTTTATCTGGAGCGAATTGGGGTCAAAGAAATAGCACTTGCCCCGGTTTTTGAATTTTATGCTTACAACGTCTATCAATTATTTATCCTTCCTCTCGGCGCGGACGATGGAATCCACCGCCAGCAGGCCGAATATATGTTTTACACTTGTGTTCACCCGCAGAAAGCGCTCACAGCGGCGCAAAAGCTCATACACGCGCACGAGCTGAGCCGCCGAAAGCCCTAAATCGTCAGCCCGGCCGCAGAGCATGTCCGCCGCGCACTCAAGCGCCGAGCCGATGAACTCCGCCGCCGCACGCGCATCCAGGTTCTCATTTGCAAAGCAGAAGCTGCAAAGCTTAGACTCAAAGCCTGACGACACCGCCTTGAAATAGTCCTGCGCAAGCTTTGCGCTCTCCTCGCTGACGGCGGCCGCCGCGCGCTCGCCGCACTGAAGCTCCACACAGCGCGAGCGCACCGTGGGCAGCAGAAGCTGGGCGTTTTCCGCGCAGAGAATGAACATCACGCCCGCGGGCGGCTCCTCAAGGAGCTTGAGCGCGGCGTTTTGCGCCTGCGTGTTCATCAAGTCCGCGTCCTCTATTATATAGACCTTGCGCGCGGCCTCGTTGGGCAGTATATAGCTGTCGGCGGCCATGGCGCGCACCTGGTCAACGGTGATTTCGCGCTTGGGCTTGCCGGTGGTGTCAAGCGGACGGGTGATGCGCGCGACGTCCGGGTGGATGCCGCCGAGCACCTTGCGGCAGCTGTGGCAGACAAGGCAGGGCACGGCACCGGTGGATGTACACACTGCGGCGGCGGCGAGCATCTGCGCGGCGGAAACGCTCTCCTCACGGCTTCGGGCGGAGAGGATGTAGGCGTGCGCCAGTCGAGAGTTATCCGCAAATTGCAGCCTTGCCATATCCAGCCTCCGGTTTGTTGTGTTGATTAGCCAGCACGGGTTTGTTGACTAATTAATATATTTTACATTTTTAAAGCCATATAGTCAACCGTAAAAATAAAATCTCGATGTCTTTATAAAAATCAAGATTAAAAACGCATCATAGGTTTTTTAAGAAAAACATAAAATAAGCCGCCCGGTGTATGTTCCGGACGGCCCAAACGCAGAAAGTTGAGTAAAGTTTTTTGCGCCGGTTGAAATACGAACCCGGCTACTATAAAATATATCAGTCTAATGTATTACAGGTGCAGCGGGCTTAGCCGTGAAATGAAAAAGAATTTTAATCGGAGAACAATAATATGTTTGGAAATTTGGGCTTTTCTTATGTAGGTTTACTCTTTTTGCTGATGCTGTTTATTCCCAACATAATGTGGACAAAAAGAAAGCCGCAGGGGTACACAGATGAAAGCGAAAACAAAATTCTGCTGTTTTTTTGAAAGAACGGGGGAAGTATTGACTTGCTGCTTCGCGTTGATATTTTCGGATTTTAACATACATAAATGGTCGCCGTGGTCGTTGTGGCTGATTGCGGCTTTTGTCCTGATGATATTGTATGAAGCGTGGTGGCTGCGGTATTTCCGCAGCGAACGCAAACTGTCAGACTTTTATAGCGGCATTTTAGGCATACCGCTTGCGGGGGCAACGCTACCGGTTGCCGCGTTCTTCCTGCTTGGGATATACGGGAGGGTTGCGTGTATGTCAATCGCGGCGCTCATTTTAGGAGGCGGGCATATCGGCATACATATGCAGCACAAAAAAGAAATTGATGCTGGGTGATAGCCGATATTGAGTCTGCGGATTTGACTTACGGCTTTTTGCCGTGCCCTACGGGCTTGGCGGTGTGCGTATCAGGTGGCTGCTACGCCTCGCCATCGTCATCATCGTCGTCATTGTTGTCATCACCGTCATCGCGCAGCATGGCGGCAAGCGCCCACTGCTCGCCGAGCGACATATCGCCCTGCCCCTGAGCTATGGCGGAAGAAATCATCTGGGAATCGGCCCAATTCATTGCGTCAGCCCTCCTGTGTTTTGTTAGTATTATACATGAAGCGCCGGGAGGGTGCAAGAGTGCAAACGCTGCCTCAGTGTAGTAGAATGATAACGGAACAGGGGGAGTTATTATGAATAATACAATGGAATACAAAGGCTATGTGGGAAGCGTTGAGTTTTCGGAAGAGGACGGCCTGTTCTATGGAAAGGTTATGGGCATCCGGGCGCTGATTTCTTATGAGGGCACGAACGCGAAAGAGCTTGTTGAGGATTTCCATGGAGCAGTTGATGATTACCTCGCGTTGTGTGAAGCAGAAAACACGGAGCCGGAGAAAGCGTATAAGGGCAACTTTAATGTTCGCGTTTCTCCTGAGCTTCATAAGCAGGCAGTTATCTGTGCCGCTTCCCACCAGATGACACTTAACAGCTTTGTAGAGGGAGCGATGCGGCAAGCGCTTGCATCCGCAAATTGAGAAACAGATTTACTGAGCTTTGCAATGATGAAATATTGCTAACGCAATATGAAATAATCCTGACGGATTGTGAAATTTTCTGCTTTTGCAGAAAGTGAAATACAATTCGTTCCCTCACATGCTGGAGGCATATTTCACATTTGCAAAGCAAATATTTCACAATGGTAGCTATTTCACTTGTTCCGTAGGAACGAATTTTATTGAAAAAGCCTCGTTCACCCAAATCGAAGCCCAGCGCAGCGGGTTCGATTTGGAAGCGAGGAGCAGCAGAATGAGCGCGCGATGAGCTTTGTAATGAAAAGAAAAAGCTCGTCGCAAGCGATATATCGCTTGCGACGAGCTGGTGCTCCAGCGGGGATTCGAACCCCGGACACCCTGCTTAAAAGGCAGGTGCTCTGCCTACTGAGCTACTGGGGCAAATTGAGACAGATATGTTAGCTTCTCCGGCAGTAATCAAATATCAGACGCAAGCCCAGCGGGGCGGGTGCGGCTGAAAAGGAGATTGACTTCAAAGGTGAAAGCTTTCCGCGCCAGCGGGAAACCGGAACCGGAAGAAGTTAATCGACGTGGCTGGGATGGCGGGACTCGAACCCACTATATCGGAGTCAAAGTCAGTATAAACATTACCATAAGCCCGTTGAAAATACAAGCTTTTTCCGTCAGAAGCCTCGTTTGTCTTACATTTTGTATTACATTATGCAAAAATGCGTTCTCGTAATTCTCGTGTATTATACTACTACTTTTCACTTAATGCAAGATGCGCCCTCCGCTGTGTGGTAAACAGTAGAGGGCGCATTTTCTATTCATAGTTTTATGTCAGTAGCGCCATTGACGGTAACAACGCGAGCAATACCGGCGTTTGCAATCATGCGGCTACATATCGGACACGGTTCAGGATTCTCGATTCTCTGCCATATCACGTTGGTAATGGTATTCCCGTGCCTTGCAACGGTGCATGCCTCATCGCCGTATAGGTACAGAGTTGCCTCAAGCATTTCATTTCTTGAGGCTGAGATGATAGCGTTCTGCTCCGCGTGAACGCTGTGACAGTCAGAGTAGTCACCGCTGTTGCTCGGTTTGTCAAGCCGCCCGCAAATACCTAAATCGCAACAGTTTTCGTGCCCTCTTACTGAGCCGTTGTAGCCCGTGGAGACTATTTCATCATTTTTGACAATCACAGCGCCATATCTGCGTTTAAGGCAAGTGCTGCGGTGGGACACCGTCTCTGCAATTTCAAGGTAGTATTGGTCTTTTGATATACGATTCATTTTGCGCTCTCTTTCATACCGTCCTCAACGCCGAGAAGATATATGCGGTACGCAACGGCCATCATGGTATCAGCAAATATCTCGTTTTCGCTTTTGCCGGGAGCTGTTGCAACCTTTTTTGCTTCGTTCCATGCTATCATATACTCGCCCAAAACTGAGTCAAGGTCACGGCCTTTGACAATTACATCTAACGGAATGCCGCGTTCATGTAGCTCATTCATGCCGTCTCCTCCTTGATGGGGCAGGCGGCAATGTCAATCTCATATGCACTTTCGTCATCCTTGTCGAAATCCGTTATACTTCCATTCCAGCCTATGTACAAGGCCTTTGCGTCAGTCAATACCGCTACTGCGTCTCTTACTGTCATGTTATATCCTCCTAAAAATTTTACTTGTCGGAGGTCTGCCAATGTGGTATAGTGGATTTACCACAAGGGAAACCTCTGTGTCATAGATGTAAGCCGAAACTTTGGTAGGGAGACGGTTTACATCTATTTTTTTATTGCCTCAATCCCTTTTCTGATTAAATCCAGCAGTGAAACGTCGAATTTTTTACAAAATGATTGAATCTCCGCTTTCTCATCAGGTGTAACCCGAATAAACAAGCGCTCGCTTTTGGGGTTTTGGGATTTTGGCCTCCCCATTGGGGACATATGCTCACCTCACTTTACGTGCGTACATTTAATGTAATCCTGTGCGCACAGAAAGTCAAGCATTTTCTCAAAATCCGCAAACATTCCCACTTGACCGACCTCGAATGTGAATTAAGCAGCCTTTCTGTCCATGACCGCTTTTATGCCTCTCGCTGTCAGGATAGTGTGTATCAACATTCTGCCGCTCTGCGTCCATTCTGTGTTAATCACAATATCAGGCCGACCGTCAGAACGTGTGATGTTGATGGTTCTGGACTTGGTATAGCCCTACCCATGTATTCCCTATACAATATCCACTGCCCGTTGACATAGCGCTGGATGCCCTCTTCGTGCAGTATCTTGTTGAGACGTTTTGCGCTCATGTCGTAGTCTGCGGCAATCTGGGTGGTTGTCAGCGTCCGAGTGCTGGAAAGAATAGTGTCGACGTACTGCTTGACGGGCTGGAAATCTGCAATGGCCTGACGCTGCATTTCGTTCTCTGCAACCAAGGCCAGCCGCTTTTCTTCTGCGTCGGCCAGAGCTCGGAGGGCGGAAGGATAATCCTGCGGAAGAATGGCTGTCAACTTCTCGCGCATCTTCTCAAACGCCGTGACATAAGCCGCTGTAAACAAAACTCCCTTTTCGCCGGTTATTTTGTTGGCTACCATGTCACAGCCTTTCTTGGTGAGAAGATAACATGGGCGTTCCTCACCTTTGGCATCCCTATAGGTGCTGGGGACGAAAAAATCTAACGAGCGGAATTTTCCGTTGGTTAAATATTTGTTGTACCCACCAATTTTTTCAAGCAAATCAGCGTGTCGTGCTTCTACCATTTTTGCAACCTCGCGGCTGTCTACTACATCGATTCCGTTGTGATTAATAACTGTCAGCTCGTTCATTTTTTCTTCTCCTTTTATAGTTTACTCAATAAAGTTTCTCCTTTTTTGGGGATGGGACACCAATAAGCAGGTTTAACCCCACTTGCGCTCCACTCCCAGCCGCTGGTTACATATTTGTCAACATAAGATATTCCGATTTTGTCAATTCGCAGTCGGTTTTTGAGTTCCATAAGCCCGTCTTTATCCATTACGAGAACAGTAGTAAAGTTCAGTCCAGCATCAGTGTAAAAGTAGCACTGTGCGCAATCTTCTGGAAGAAGTTCGTCAACAGAAAACCATTTTGGTTCTTTTCTTAGTGTATAACCAGCAAGTAGCAGCTTCAAAATGCGTTCCACCGAAAGTCCGGAAACCGCCTCAATTTCTGTGTAGAGTTCGTCGAGATAGCGTAGCCTTACATATTGTGAAGAGGATGTTGATTCGCATATTTGTTTTACAAGCGATTTTAGGGCAGTCTGATTCATTTGCTTGCCTCCTTCGGCGGTTCGGGCATATAAAAAACGCATTTCCATGTAGCTCCATTTGTTGCATTTTGCATGGTTTTCTTTGAAACGCCATATCTATCTGCAAGCCTTTGTATAGAAGTCCCTCTAAAGGCTCTTTCCCACCTTGCGTCCTTTACCGCTTTTCTTGTTAGCTTTGCCCGTGGCTGTTCTTCTCCAACAAAGTTTATGTTACGTCCCTTTTTCTGTCGGTCATTCACATTGTCTTGTCTGGTGCCAAGGAATAAATGGTTCGGATTTACGCAAGACGGATTGTCGCACTTGTGGCAAACCTCTAATCCGTCGCCGATTTCACCATGAAATATTTCATAAGAAATTCTGTGAGCAGATTCACTTCTTCTGGTTCCATCTGTTCTACTGCCAACAATCATCCTGCCATATCCGCTTCTTTTTGAACCCGTCCATTCCCAAGACCCTGATTGTTCATTTACATATACATGGGAAAGTAGTCTGTCTTTTACGCTTATCCATTTGCTCATTTTCACTCTCCTTAATTCGCTTATTTATATCTGTCTCGAACTTGTCCAGCGCCTCGGAGAA
>CAUABY010000088.1 GCA_958427375.1 uncultured Eubacteriales bacterium | reverse complement strand
CGAAATCCTTCTGCATCTTTTTAAGTTCGTTTCTAAGCTGGACACGGAGCTTCGCGTCCAGATTGCTCAGCGGCTCGTCCATGCAGATTATCGCAGGCTCTGTCACAAGCGCACGGGCAATCGCCACGCGCTGCTGCTGGCCGCCTGAGAGCTGAGACACCGCTTTTTGCAGCTGCTCATCGCTCAAGTCCACTTTGCGCGCTATCTCGCGCACACGCCGGTCAATCTCCGGCTTTTTGAGCTTTTTGACTTTCAGGCCAAAGGCGATGTTGTCATACACCGTCATCGTGGGGAACAGGGCATAACTCTGAAAAACTATGCCAATGTTCCTGTCCTCAATGGGTACATGGGTAATGTCCTTGTCCTTTACAACCACTGTACCCGAAACAGGCTCAATGAAGCCCGTTATCGTGCGCAGTGTGGTGGTTTTCCCGCATCCTGACGGGCCGAGGAAGGTAAAAAACTCCCCTTCCTTTACATGAACATTAATGTTATGAAGCGCGGTAAATTCCCCAAACTTCACAACGATATCATTGAGCCTTATCATGTCTTTTCCCTTTCATTTATAAGTTCGCGTCAATTTATCAAACATACGGACACAGGCAGACTGCCTATACGAATATGGCGGGCCTTGCGGCCCGCCATATGAAGTTTACCGCGTGGAGTTTATCAGGCAGCGGCCTGAGTGAGGGTTGCCCAGTCAAGGTTATCCCAATCGGGCTCGGCAGGTGCGTTGGAGGCATCGGCCCAGTAGAAGCCGAGGTTTGTCATAATGTTGGTCCACTCGGTTGTGTGGGCGGCAACATACTCGGCATAGGTTAAGTCAGTACCCTCAACATTGGTGAGAGCGAAGTTCTTGAGAGTGTAGATGGCGGGGATGCCGTCGGGGTAGAGGATGTCAGCTGCGGCGCTGTTGCAGGGATAGGAGTCAAACTCTTCGCCCCACGCGGCCTGTACTTCGGCGGAGCCGAACCACTCAGCAAAGGCCATGACAGCCTCGGTCTCCTCAGCGCTGCGGCCCTCCTTGTCCAGAATGCCGAGATACTCGGCTATGTAGTAGGTGCCGTCGTCAATGTCGACAAGTGCCCAGTTTTCAGGCTCAAGCGCGCCGAGCAGAGGATTATCGGAGCTCTCAGCGGCGGCGTCAATCTTGCCGTAGAGGGAGGAGGAGTAGAAGGTGGAGACAGCAACATCGCCCTTGTTCAGAGGATCAAAGCCGTACTTGTAGCTGTCATCGGAGGAGAACTTACCGTTTGCACAGTAGTTCCAGAGCGTTTTCCAGCCGTCAATGGAGATGCCGCCGGCTGGGGACTCAGGATCAACAAACGCATAGAGCATAGCGGAGTTGATGTTTGCGTTGGTGGTGCCGCCGACCTTGTTCTGGCGATACCAGGTGTAGCCGCTGTCAACGATGTCGGCCCAGTGCTGGAAGTGCAGCGTCTCGCCGTTGGTGCCCAGCTCGTCATTGCGGTAGAGCATCAGAACGTTCTGGATGACAAGGCCGTAAGCCGCGCCGGGGTAAGCGTACTCGCCAACCTCGTCAGCCCAGGCAGGAGTCCAGTCAACGAGCCTGAGGTTTTCATACTCGCCCTTGACAACCTGACTCCAGCGGGTCTCGTTAAGGCCAAAGAGGATGTCGCCGTCCTTATTCTCGTTGGCGGCCTGAATAGCGGCAGTGTCGCCGGAGATGACAGCGTTATCATCAATGCTGATTTTAAAGCCGGCGTCCTCGGCCTCATTTTTGAGCCAAGTTGTGCGCTCTGTGGAGTTGGAGTTTGAATAAATGCGGATAGTGTAGCCGGAATAGTCCTTCTCGACTTCGGCAGGTGCCTCCACGGCCGGCTCAGCAGGTGCCTCAGGGGCAGAGGGGGCAGGCTCCGACTTCTGGCCGCAGGCGCACAGAGTGAACACCATTGCCAGCGCGAGGAGCAGTGCAAGGTACTTTTTCATATTGGTTTTCTCCTTTTCTTATAATTTATTCGTTGATGCTAGCATCGGCAGACAAGGACACACACGGTTTTGACGGGCAGAAAAACGCCCATGCGGCTTCAAAGCCCTTGACAATACACAAAGTATTCTCAGCGGGCTTTTCATTGCCTGAGCGCATTTCTGCTCCGGCAAAACTGCGAGCACCTGCCAGCGATGAATTTATGAGCGATTTTTTCTTTTTGAGATGCAGATGGGCTGTCGCCCATCAAAGCGAAAAGAGCAAAAAGCGCCTTAGAGACGCGCTGTAAGGCGTGTGTGCTCTTGTCTGCCGATGCTATAAATATTATATAGTAAAATCCTTTTTTTAGAATGAGGCAAAACTGCGATTATTCTGTCATTTCTGACATTGGATTTTCTGAATCGGAGAAATTTTGAGGCCGTTTTTATGCAAGTTTCACAAAACCGGTGTTTGATACTATTCTCTGATTAAAATTCTTAATTTTAATCAGATTTCAGTATCAGCGGCATCTGTCCTGATATTCGGACGGTGAAAGCCCCGTAAGCTTTTTGAAGGTGCTGCCGAAATAGGCCACATCCCTATAGCCCACCGCCTCGGCCACCTCGTACACCTTGCGGCGGCAGTCGCGCAGCATTTCCATGGCCATATGTATGCGGTACTGGGTCAGATAGCCCACAACGGTGTAGCTCGTCTCCTTTTTAAACACGTGGCTCAGGTGTCCCTCGCTGACGCCGAGGCTTTTCGCGATGCCGGTGATGTTTATGTCGCTGTCGGCATAGTGCTCGGCGATGTAGTTGAGCGCCTCGAACACATACTTGCTCTTATCGCCCTTTACGAGCGGCATTATGTCCTCCCGGCTCAGCTCGGACAGTTCCTCGTCCTTTCGGTGTACCCGCTCGATGGCGGCGGCGAGCTCCTCATCGCGGAATGGCTTGAGCAGATAGTCCGCTGCGCCAAGCTGCAAAGCTGAGCGCACATACTCAAAGTCACTGTAGGCCGTGAGAAATATGGTGTGGGCGCGGCAGCCGCGGCGGCGAAGTTCCTGCATCATCTCTATGCCGCCCATGCGCGGCATACGCACATCGGTTATTATAAGATTTGGCTTGTAGCTTTCCGCCGCCGCGAGGCCCTCAATGCCGTTTGCGGCCTCGCCCACGATGACGCAGTCCATTTTCACCCAGTCAACGCCCAGGACAATGCCCTTGCGGACAATAACCTCGTCATCAACCACCAGAACCTTAAGCATGATTTATCGCCTCCTCCTGTTTATCCGCCTTTTCACATGGCAGCCGCAGTTCCACGCGGCAGCCCTCGCCCGGCTGTGAAAACACGGCTATACCGTAGCTTTCGCCGTAATACAGTTTTATTATTTTATCCACGTTGCTCAGCCCCAGGTGCCCGCCGGGCAGCTGATGGCCGGGGCTATTTAAAAGCGCCAGCACGGCCTCATCTATGCCCTTGCCGTTATCGCTGACAGTGAGAATCATATCGCCCCTGTCCTCGCGGGCGCTTATCTTGATGTAGCCGTACTCCATATCCGCCACGCCGTGGATTATGGCGTTTTCAACAATCGGCTGCAAGACAAGCTTGGGGACAATGCAGCGCTGGAACCTGTCCTCCACCTCTATCTCACAGGTGAAGCTGTCGGCAAAGCGCATCTCCTGTATCTCAAGATAGCGGTTGATAAGCTCCAATTCCTCTTCAAGGGTGATGAGCTTTTCCCCGGAAATACCCGCGCGCAGCAGCGCCGCAAGGTCTGTCGCCATGCCAGCCACCTGCGGTACGCCATTCGTCACGCCCATCCACTTTATGCTGTCGAGGGTGTTATACAAAAAATGGGGGTTCAACTGCGCTTGCAGCATGCTCAGGCGCGTCTCATTGAGCTCTATTTCGCGCTGCACGGAGCGCTCAAGATTTTCCCGGTACTCCCTTGTCATGCGGTTGAAGTTGGCCGTGAGCCTGCCGAGCTCATCCTCGGCAGTGCTGTCAAGCTCAACATCGTAATTGCCCCGCTCCACCTGCTGCATGGCTAAATCCAGCTTCTGCACAGGCTCAAAGAGCTGTCGGCTGAGCTGCCAGGCACACCAGAAGCACAGCAGCACGCCCAGAGCGCCCATGATTACGCCGACGGAGCGTATAGTATGCCGCACGGCGGAGGTGTAGTTTTTCGGCTGTTGCAGGACGAAGCTCTCGTCCCGCTCGCCCGCGCTGAGGGTATATATGCAGTCCTCATTGCCGCCGATGAGCCGCTCGCCTGAGAGGAACTGCTCTCTCAGAAGTCTGGCTGTATCCTCGGCTCTGTCCGACTGGGTATAGTATATTCCGCGCCATGTGGCGTCAAATATCATCAAATCGTTCATGGGGTCAATAATATCGGCAAAGAGCGTGTCAAAGCCGTTTTGCTCCACCTGCATCACAACAAAGCCGAGCACCCCGCCGTCGGCAGTTTTTATCGCCCGCGCGCCCTCAAGACCCCGGCTGTCATCGGCGCAGAAAGCCGTTCCCCCTGCACTGCGCGCGGCATATAGAAGCCCCCAGCCAGTATCAAGCTTCCCCGCGGGGATGCGGCCGTCAGTGCTGTAAAGGCAGTCCCCTTCCGGGCCGTATATGCCGAAGCTCGCAAAGCTCCTCAGCTCCTGTGTGTTCCTGTAGAGCACCTGATAGAGGATTTTTGAGCCTCCGCCGCCGCGGCGAAGCGCGCTTTTCACGGCGGTACTGTCCGCAAGATGCTTTGCGGTGGCGTCAAGCTCGTCGACAAAGCCGTAATACCTCTCCCCCGCCTTTGAAAGCTCCTCCTGAGCCTGCCCGGCAAGGCTGCGCCCGTTTCGGAATATCATGGCTCTCACCATGAACACATCGCACAACAGCAGCGGCAGCAGCGCCGCCAGCAGCACCGTACACAATATGCGGTTTTTGAACGACCGCCTTATCCATGCTCTCATCTGCGTCCGCCCTCAAAATATCCCTGCCAGCTTTCAAGAAGCCGGCTCTGCATGCCGCTTGCCCATGTCAAATCATAATCCAGCAGCTCAAACTCCGGGCTGCTCTCCGCATCCTTGAGAACACTGCGGCGGGAAAATTTATCCGGCAGCCTGCCCTGCACATCGTCACTGAGCAGAAAATCAATAAACATCCGGGCATTTTCCTCGTGCGAACAGCCTTTGACTATCGCCGCCCCGTCGGGCAGGGCGCTTGTCCCCTCTTTCGGATACGCAAGGGCGATATCATAGCCATCCGAGACCGCTTTGAGCGCTGTTTCCTCCAAGGTCACGCCGATGTAGCAGCTGCCCTCGGCCACCTCGCTCACCACAAGCCCTGACCCCTCCGCCTGCCGCCCGGCAAGGTTTTCCGCAAAGCGCCTGATTATATCCTCCTCATCACCGCCGAGAGCCTGTGCCATCGTACACAGCGCCGTGTAGCTTGAGCCGGAAACAGTGGGGTCGGCAAAGGCTATCATGCCGCGCCACTCGCTGTCCAGCAGGCTCTGCCAGCTTGTGGGCGGGTTCACGCGCACGAGCTGGGTGTTGTATATGAGCACCAGCGGCAGAGAGGAAAACGGTGTCCACGTTCCGTCGCCTTTAAACTTATCGTCCACCCGCGCCATGGCGGGGCTGTCGTACTTCACAAAGCAGTCGGCAAAGGCCGTCAGGCTGTCAACGCCCCCGCCGAACATCAAATCGCAGTCCGCGTTCCCGGCGGCTATCTCCTCCAGCAGCTCATTGGTGCCGCCGGTCTTTAGCTCCGTCCAGATGCCCGTGCGCCGCTCAAACTCGCGGATTATCGGGGAATAGACATTCTCCTTGTGGGAGGTATATATTATGAGCCTTTCCGCCTCCGCGGGCGCGAGGGCGGAGTAATTGTTCCCGTCCATGCCGCAGCCGCTGAGCAGCAACACCGCCGCCAAAAGCAAAAGCAATGTTTTCCTCATAATAATCACCTCCCACTTATTTTACTACATGATTTTCTCAGTTAATTTTACCATGCACCGTGCCTTTATTTCAAGCAAAGCACCCATATATTTTCACCTTTCTGCGCAAAAAACACCGACATGGCCTAAAACCACGCCGGTGTCTTGTTATGAAGCTGTTGTTGAAATTTTCCTGAGTGCCTCGCGCCCGCCCCGTCAGAGGATATGCACAGAGTCGGCCTCGAACACGAGCGAGCACTCTTCGCCCTCTGCGTAGATACGCTTATTCTTTGGGTTATGCTCCTCTAACTTTACAAGAGTATCGCCGACCATAACATGGTAATTCTGATAAGAACCCATGAAGCAGGAGAGCACCACCTTGCAGGGCAGGCCGCCCCTGTCCGCAAGGGAGGCGGCTTCCGGGCGCAGAACCACGGTGTACTCCTGCCCCTCTTCCATGCCGTCCCTGCCAAGGACATTGACGGTGTTCCCTGCCACGTTGAGCTTAACATGCCCGTTTTCCGCGCGGCCTGTCATATTACCGCGCAGGAAGTTTGCCTCGCCGATGAAGTCCGCCACAAACTCGCTGTTGGGGCGGTAGTAAATCTCCTGCGGCGTGCCCATCTGCGCCACAACGCCCTTATTCATAATGATTATCTTGTCCGAGAGCGCCATGGCCTCGCTCTGGTCGTGGGTCACGTATATGGCGGTGATGCCCACCTCCTGCTGGATGCGGCGAATCTCCGTTCGCATGGAGACGCGAAGCTTCGCGTCCAAATTGCTCAAAGGCTCGTCAAAGAGCAGTACCGACGGCTCGATGACCAGTGCCCTTGCCAGCGCGACGCGCTGCTGCTGACCGCCGGAGAGCTGGTTTGTCATGCGCCCTTCCATGCCGGTCAGTTCCACAAGGTCAAGGATCTTCATAACCCGCTCCTTGATCTCATCCTTGGGCACCTTGCGAAGCTTCAGGCCATAGGCCACATTGTCAAACACGTTATAGTGCGGCAGCAGGGCATAGCTTTGGAAAACCATAGCCGTGTCGCGCTTATTGGGGGTAAGCTCGTTTATTGCCTCGTCACCAAGGTAAATTTCGCCCTCGTCAGGGCTTTCAAAGCCCGCAATCATTCTAAGCGTGGTGGTCTTTCCGCAGCCGGAAGGCCCCAGCAACGTAACAAAGCTGCCCGGTTCTATCTCAAGGGAGGTATCCTTCACGGCGTAAAAATCCTTGCCGGTTTTGGGGTCCTGATAGATTTTTGAAATGTGATCCAGACGGACACCTTTTTTGGTCTTTTCCATAGCTCAGATCTCCTCCTTTAGTTTTTTGCTGGTGCCAAAGTGCTTTATAAAGAGGTTCATAAGCAGCACCGCACCGTATGTAATGATGATGAGTATGGTGGCAAACGCGCAGGCGAGGCTGTACGAGCCTTTCTCCGCGAACTCGTTAATCTGTACCGTGATGAGCAGAAACTGCGGCGTGACAAGCAGAATAATGGCGGAAATTGCCGTTATGCTGCGGACAAAGGCCGTCACAAGTCCGCTTAAGAACGAGTCCTTTATCAGCGGCAGGGTAACAGTCATGAACACCTTGAAGCTGTTCGCGCCCATGTCGTAAGCCGATTCCTCGATGGATTTGTCAATCTGCCGCAGGGCGGAGATGCCGCTTCTGGTGCCGGTGGGCAGGGAGCGGACAATGAACACGATGACAAGGATAAGCCCCGTGCCGTATATGCCCTGCATGAAGCCGGTGTGGAAAATGCCGCCGGAGAAGCCGCGGATATAGCCCACGCCCAAAACCGTGCCGGGCACGGCCATCGCCAGCATGGAGACCGCCTCGATAAAGCCCTTGGACCTGAAGTTTCTCTTAACTACAAGGTAGGAGATTATCATGCTCAAAAGCGCCGTAATGGGGGCGGCGATAATGGAGAGCAGGAAAGAATCCCTGAACGCCTGGAAGCCGTGGTAGCGGGTGAAGATGAGCTTGAACCACTTGCCCGTCAGCGGGAAGAACTTGAAGCCCCATGTGGGGAAGCACGCGCCAATCGGCACGCATATGTACATCATAATGACGAAGATTGCCGCCATGGCGCAGAGCACCGTGAGCGGAACCTTCACGCTCTTATCCTCAATGAGCATGCGCCCGCGGGAGGCCTTGCCGGTAAGGGTCGCGGCGGTCTTGGCCTCAAGATAGTATTTCTGCACCGCGAACATCAAAAGCGTTATGCACAGCAGCACGACAGCCATCGCCGCCGCGCCCGCCTTGTCGTAAGCGCCGGTTATCTGGAGGTAGATGGTGGTGGCCAGAGTGTCATACGAGCCGCCGATGAGCATGGGGTTTGCAAAGTCCGCGATGGACTCGATAAAGGTCACGAGGAAGGCGTTTCCAAGGCCGGGCAGCATCAGCGGCAGTGTCACGCTGGTAAAGACCTTTGAGCGGCTTGCACCCATGTCCCGCGCCGCCTCCTCAAGAGAGGGGTCGATGTTTTTCAGCAGCCCCTTGAGCATCATGTAGCAGACCGGGAAAAAG
>CAUABY010000087.1 GCA_958427375.1 uncultured Eubacteriales bacterium | reverse complement strand
CTCCCCTGCTGCTCTGTTTTCTTTGCATTGCAGCATGGTTTTTTGACAGTCTCAAGCGCCCCGTCCGGGAGGACGGGGCGCTTAGCTTATATGAAAGAATCAAACTATTATGTAATGAATATTGCTCTGCTCGAAAAGATTAATCCAGTTCTTGCTTATTCCGCTGTCTGTAATTACTGTGTCAAAATCGGAAAGATTTGAGAACATGCAGGGGCGCATTTTGCCAAATTTCGATGAGTCAATTAACAAAATTCTTGTAGACGAAGAGTTGATTGCCGCTTTTTTGTATGGCAATTCATACGGCTCGATACAGGAAAGATTTCCCTTCGCCGTTACCCCGGCAGCCGCCATAAAGCACTTGTTTATATTAAGCCGGGATATAAGCGCAACACCCTCGGGAGAATCAAAAAGTTCTGTATTCCGATGGTAAAATCCCCCGCCGCAAATAAGAGATATGTTGCTCCTATTCTGACAGGCAACCATGGTATTCAGGGTATATCCGACGACTGTTATCGGAAAGTCCATGTTCAAATGTTTGAGCATGCACTCAGTTGTGGAGCCTGTATCGATTAAAATTATATCGTTTGGTTCTATGAGTTTGCAGGCCTCCAACCCAATAGTTTCCTTACTGCCGGACATATTCTGTCTCTCATCGTGAATAAAATAGTCCTTCTTTATTTTGGTTCCGTCCTGATTGTCGTTCAAAATCGCCACGCCGTTGATTACGGTGGTGTAGCCCTGTGCGGACAGCTCGTGAAGGTCACGACGTATTGTCATATCTGACACACCGATCTCTGAGGCAAGCGTGCTTATTGATTCACCTACTCTGCTTGCCAGTATGGAAAGAATAATGCTGATACGCTCTTGTTTGTTTTTCATAAATAAACCTTCTTACTGATTGGTGTTCAACAAATTACTTTCAACAATTAGATTTTATAATAAAAATAACACAGCAACGGAAAAATTTCAATAGCATTGAAGGTAATTTATACCTACATTTCAGCAAATTTTGCAGTTTAATACGAAGTGCAAATGCAAAAAGCGGATTAAAAGTCAAAAAATATCTGAAAAAACGCTTTAGTTTCTGCACTATGTTGTCAAATATATTTTTGCGGTAAATATTTGTGCTTATTGAAAATTTTCTCACGAAAAATGTTAGATTTGCAACGACTTTTCTTAATAATTACTACAGATTAACACAAAACCTGCACCAATGTTAAAAAAAGTGTGGGTTTTATACAAATTGCCACGGTGCAAATTGAGGTTATTCACAAAAAATGTTTGGATTATTGACTTGTATTTTACCGCGTGATAGTATGTGTTACATAACAAACAAATCTTGTGAAGATAAACAAAATAATTTACAAAAGCTGAAAGGAAATAAAACATTGGATAACGTAGAAGTATACAGACATATTGATCACACTCTCCTCAAAGCATTTTGTACAACCCAGCAGATTGAGACTATTGCAGAGGAGGCCCTGAAATACGGTACAGCGTCTATATGTATTCCGCCCAGTTTTGTTAATCACATTCACAACAAGTACAAAGACGTTAATATCTGTACCGTCATCGGTTTCCCTCTTGGCTACTCCGCCACAGCAGTTAAAGTTGCCGAAGCAAAACAGGCGATAGCTGACGGAGCAAGCGAAATAGACATGGTAATAAATATCACCTGGGCAAAGGAACACAGGTTCGATGATATCACCGCAGAGATTAAAGCTGTGAAAGCGGCGTGCAAAGAGAAAATTCTCAAAGTTATTATTGAGACCTGCTACCTGACCGACGATGAGAAGATTGCTCTTTGTAAGTGCGTGTCCGATGCGAAGGCCGACTACATAAAGACATCAACCGGCTTTGGAACTGGCGGCGCAACTCTGGATGATGTAAAGCTACTGAAGGCTCATGTTGCACCGTATGTAAAAGTGAAAGCGGCCGGCGGAATGAAAGTCCGGGAAGATCTCTTTGCTTTTCTTGAAGCCGGTGCAGACAGACTCGGTACAAGCTCAGGAATAAAGCTTCTCAACGAATAATTATTTTGATGGTGATAACTAATGAGTAATAGTTTGCTTCTTGAAGCTAAAAACATTATAAAAACTTTTCCTCCTACGGTTGCCCTGAATGATGTCCGCTTTTGCCTAAGATCCGGCGAAATTCACGGCCTTATGGGAGAGAACGGCTCTGGCAAGAGCACTATGTGTTCAATAATATCCGGTATATATCCATGTGATTCGGGCGAACTTTTTCTGGAAGGCGAGCCATATTCACCACAGAACATGATCGATGCCGCAGCAAAAGGCGTCTGCATGATCGTTCAGGAGCAGGGCACTTTCGCAAACACAACCGTTGCCGAAAACATATTTATCGGGAAGGAAAAGCAGTTTCACAACGGCCTCTGGCTTGATACGAAAAAAATGGTACGTGCTGCGCAGGAGCTTCTCAACAGCCTTGATATGCAGCACATAGATGCCAAAATCACCTGCGGCCGCCTCTCCTTTGAGGACAGAAAGCTTGTTGAGATAGCAAGGGCAATGTATTCCCAGCCAAAAATCCTGATAATAGACGAGACAACCAGCGCTCTTTCCAAAAACGGCCGCGATATTCTCTATGGGCTGATGGAAAAGCTGAAGGCAGACGGCAAATCCGTAATCTTTATCTCGCACGATATAGATGAGCTTATGGAAAAATGCGACTACCTGACAGTTTTCAGGGACGGAATATACATAGACGAGCTGCCGAAAGAAAGATTTAATGCAAACCTCATCAAGCAGTTGATGGTTGGCAGAGAGATGGCGGGAGCCTATTATCGGGAAGATTTTGAGCCAAGCCACAAGGATGAAATCGTTCTGTCGGTTGAGCATGTTACGCAGGGAATCGTTACAGATGTTTCTTTCAAGGCATATAAGGGTGAGATACTTGGCATAGGCGGTTTGAATGAGTGTGGCATGCACGAATTAGGCAAGCTTATATTTGGTCTTGAACCGCGTACATCCGGAGTTATCAAATATCAGGATAAAATAGAGTTCAGAAATCCGACCGCCGCAATGAAGCTGGGTATAGGCTATATATCCAAGGATCGTGACAAAGAAGCTATTCTGACCGCCGGAAGCATACGTGACAACATTTGCCTCCCATCTCTGAACAAACTACAAAAGGGCATATTCATTACGGATAAAAGCGAGAAAGACTTCACCAATTCATATATAAACACACTCGAAATTAAGACCAGCGGAATGGAACAGCTCTGTATGCATTTATCCGGTGGCAACAAGCAAAAAGTCGTTATTGCAAAGTGGGTGGGCTTTAACGCATCTGTTTTGATAATGGACTGCCCCACCAGAGGCATAGATATTGGAGTTAAAGCAGAGATTTACCGCATCATGGAAAAGATGAAGGCAGAAGGTCGAACGATAATACTGATTTCCGAGGAATTACCGGAGCTGATAGGTATGAGCGACAGACTGCTGATTATGAAAGACGGCAAAATCACAAAGGAGTTTGTGAGGAGCAAAGAGCTTTCCGACAGAGATATTATTAATTACATGATATAGGTGCTTTCTAATGAAAACGGATATGAAAAAACAGGAAAACAGCGGTGTAAGAAATCAACTAAGAGCGCATGCGTCTGACATCATTCCCATAATAGGCCTTGTGGTCGTGTTGATATTCTTTAATTTGGTCAGCGGAGGCAAAGTATTTACAAAAACCAATTTTAATGCACTTTTCAACGAAGCTTTCAGCCTTCTGATTGTTACATACGCGCTGATTTTCGTTATGGCTCAGGGCAAAAACGATATGTCTCTGGGCGGCGTTGTGGCTCTGGCTGCGGCTCTGGCGGCGCACGCATCCTCAATCAGCGGTAATCTTGTACTGCCGGTTGCGCTGCTGGTCGGGTTGCTGTGCGGCTTGCTGAACGGGCTTATAGTCACTGAACTGAGAATCGACTCGTTCATTGCAACAATCGCAATGTCTTTCATTTTGAAGGGCTTTGTCGAGTTGCTGCTCCAGTCGGGTGTAAAGTCCATACCTATCAAAATGATGATGCTTGATACTCAGCAGCTAAAAATCACAGTAGCGCTTGTATTCGGCATAGTCAGCTTCATAATGTTCAAGTTCACCATGTTCGGCAAGCACTGCCGCGCAATAGGCTCAAGGCTGGAAGTATGCAGGCAGTCCGGCGTAAGAGTAAAGCTTGTTCAGTATGCAAGCTATGCATTCACAGGTTTAGCCTCCGGTCTCGTGGCCTTCTTCTTCCTTATCCGCTCCGGCGCCGCGAATATAGGCACTGCAAGCAATTTGGAATTTAACGCTCTGCAAGCGCTGATGCTCGGCGGTGTTCTTATCACGGGCGGCTCCTCCGTTAAGTTCAGAAGCGCGGTAATCGGCAGCATCACAATGGCGGCGCTTGCAAACGGTATGACTTTGTGGGGTGTTGAGACCCTGACGCAGCAGCTAATCAAGGGTTTTATCTTCCTCATCGTAATTGCGCTCACCTTTGAAAGAAAGAGCGTAGAGGTAATCAAGTAAGTTTTGTAATTATCATTACCTGTAAAGTAATGAAAAAATAAAAAGGAGAAAATTAAAAATGAAAAAAGTCATTGCCCTCTTGCTGACAGTAGTTATGGTGTTTGCACTTTGTGCATGCGGCCAGCAAGAAGCTGTGGGTGGCGATTCCGCAGCAGAAGTTCCCGCATTCAAGCTTGGTATCCCTATGGAAAACACGGCAAACCCCGCGCAGTATTCCTACCTTGAAAATATGGTCTACCTGTGCGGCAACTTCCCCAACGGCGGCACTGCAGTTGCCGAGGCCGACGACCTGACCGACCCCGACCATATGATTTCCAGCATTGAGAAGCTTATCTCCGCAGGCTGCAATATGATAACGATTTGCCCCTGCAACGACACAATGCTCATAAAGGTTGCAAAGCTCTGCGAAGAGAGCAAGGTCTATTGGGCAGTTGCATGGCGTGACATCCTCGACCCCGAGGTGCATGATGTTGTATACGCATCTCCCTACTTCTGCGGCACCGCAGTTCAGTCCGACCTCGATGCAGGTTATGCAGCAGTCAAGGCAATGGGCGAAGCCGGCATGAAGAAGATCGGCTTGATTTCTCTCGATAAGAGCAGCTCTTGCGCAGCACTCCGTGAGCAGGGCATGCAGAAAGCCCTTGACGAGTATGACATGGAAGTTGTTGCAGAGGCAAGAGATCTTCAGCAGGCAGCAGATGCAGCACAGGCCGTTGAAAGCTTCATCGTTGCAAATCCTGACCTCGACGGTGTTTACATTGCCTGCTCAATGGGCATGAACATTCTCGACGGTACGCTCTCTGCACTTGAGCAGTACGATCCCGACAACCACATCAAGATCAGCGTTATCGACTTTTTGACCGGTCTTGACACATGCTTTGAAAAGGACAGAATAGTATGCGCGCAGGGCGGCATCTACATCCCCGTTCAGATTGCCTGCGGTATGCTCGAAATCAATGCAATTCTTAATGGCGGCCGCCTCGGTGGGCAGGCCTGGGATGTCCCCATCTCCTTTGGCGCGGTCGGTTCTGCTGATGAGTTCAAGGATTACAGCAAGTTCTGTGAAGAAGCACTTCCTACCTACACTTTTGAAGAACTCCAGAACATGTTTATTACTTACAATCCTGATGTAACCGGTGAAGAC
Organism: uncultured Eubacteriales bacterium; assembly: GCA_958427375.1. Classification (GTDB taxonomy): domain Bacteria; phylum Bacillota; class Clostridia; order Oscillospirales; family Oscillospiraceae; genus Limivicinus. The sequence goes on along the minus strand of CAUABY010000087.1, from coordinate 2,742 downwards.
ATCATCGCCTGGGGCAGTGCATTCAGCCTGACCGACATCTATGCCGCACACGCTGATCTCGCCGCACCCGTAACAGGCCCCAATGGTGTTGAATACAGACCTTTTGCATAATAATTAATCTCTAAACTGTCACCGCATTATTTATGGGGGAGAATTATTCTCCCCCTCTGCTTAAAATCCATGTTCATCTCTGAATTTTTCCAAAACGCGTATAACAGCACTTTTTACTCTTTGCAATTTGTAATGTATAATCTGCATTCTTAGTAATGTTAAAGGATTACTGTTATGATGAAAAAAAAGAACAATATGCTTATCGTCCTCGCTGTGCCTGTAGTCATATTTCTTATTTTGACTCTCTGCATAGATAATTATGGTTTCCATTCTCTGAGGATTGTTCTGTCTCAGGCCATTATCCCAACAATTCTGGGATATGCCATGTGTTTTACCAATGCCGTCGGCATGTTCGATCTTAGCTGTGCATCTGCTATGATTTTTGCTGCAATGATAGGCGGCGCCCTTGGAAATACTCTGGGAATTCCCGGACTTATCATAGGCTGTATAGTTGTCGGTGTTGTGCTCGGTGTAATAAACGGCACTGTATATAAGCTCTTGAAGATTCCGTGCCTGATAGTGTCTTTGGGTCTTTTGCTTATTTACGAGATACTTGCGCAGAAGATTGGTCTCGGCGTAAGCATGACAATTCCCACTGCTGTCGGTATCATTGGCAAATTCCCGTATAGCTTGATTATATTTGGAGCAAGCGCAGCCTTGTTCTATTATATATACAATAAAACCCGCATTGCCTGTCACATCCGTGCCGTAGGCAGTGAAGAGCTTCTCTCCAATGCGCTTGGTGTAAATGCAATGAACACCAAGTACATGACCTTCGTGCTTGCCGGCATATTTATCGGCACCGCTGCAATTCTCCAGATTTCATATGCAAACAGTATTACTACGGTTTCATCTCAGCGGAGTATTTCCATGATATTTCAGCCTCTTATAGGTGTGCTGATAGCTTTCGCAATTCAGGAGTGGTGCAACTTGACTCTTGGTGTATTTATAAGCCAGTTCACCCTCTCCATGATGTTCAATGCTCTGATTGCTCTGGGTGTTCCAAGCAAGATGCAGGATGTTGTGCTGGGCCTCATGCTCATAATTGTAATGGGCATTGCTTTAAACAACACACGCTTCAAGGAATATTTTGAGAGGATAGCCAGAAGAAAAGAATTGATGAAAGAGCCTAATTAAATTCAATTAGGCTCTTTGCCAATATTAAAATTAAAATAAGGAGAAAGAATATGGCATTTAGATACTCTGATAAATACAAAAAGTATTCTCTTGATATGCATGTTAATGTCACAAGAGACGAATTTCTCAAGCAATTCGACCCGGAAGCTCTTGCAAAGGACATCCTCTCAACCGGGGCTGAGGCAGGAATGATGTACATCCAGTCCCATTACGGTTATTCCTATTGGCCCACAAAGGTAGGAGAAATGCACCCGGGGCTCATCGGTAATGAAGATGCATTCAAACGACTGTTCGATGAAATGCATAAGGGCGGAATGGATATCAATATATACTTCAGCATGATTTATAATAACTGGGCCTATGACCATCATCTGGAGTGGAGAATTAAAGATATTGACGGGAACTATTCCCGCGACAAAGGCAGAAGGTTCGGCCTCTGCTGCCCAAATAGTGAAGGGTACAGAAAGTTCTGCAAAGACCAGATTGCCGATTTCAGTGAATATATTGGCCCTTATGAGGCGTTTTTTGCAGATATGACCTTTTGGCCCACCGTCTGCTACTGTGACAATTGCCGGGCAAGATGGGAAAAAGAGGTTGGCGGAGAGATGCCGAGAGTTGTCAACTGGAAGGACGAGCGCTGGAAACTGTTTCAGCAGAAACGTGAAGAGTGGCTGCAGGACTACATGCAGTACATTTACGATGCCGTCAAAGCTGTCAATCCGGGCGCTGTTGTTGAAATGCAAAATTCCACCATGCCGGGCAGTTGGATGATGGGTGTCACCGAAAACACCACAATCGCAAGCGATGCAGTTTCCGGTGACTTGTACGGCGGTTTTTCTCAGCAGACCTTCGCCTGCAAAATGTACTATAATATGACGCCCAACCTGCCGTTTAACTACACGACCTCAAGATGTGAGCCCTCTCTGGATGAGCACACCACAATCAAATCTGAGCCTATGATGAAGCTACATGCAATGCTGTCATTTATGAATCACGGGAGCAACATATTCGTTGATGCCGTGGATATGGTCGGCACATATGAGCCGCTGGTATACCGTCGCCTGAAAAATGTATATGACGATGCCTCAAAGTTTGAAAAGTACTTCTCAAAGGGCAAGCCCTGTGCAGATATAGGTATTTACTTTAATCTGCATGGTAAGTTCGATGAAGAGGCGCCCCCTGTTGATATCTCCCAAAGCAAGTATATAAGCAGAGATATCCCGCATCTTAACAGCAGTATAAACGTCAGCGAAACATTGCAGCGAGCACATATTCCTTACACTGTATACACCAGCTTCCATCCCGAGCAGTGGAGCCGTTCAAAAATGCTTATAGTCAGTGACGCTCCAAATATCAGCAAGGAAAACATGGCCGAACTGAAAGCTTATATTGAAAACGGCGGTATAGCATACATCAGCGGTCACAGCGCGCAGCCGCTGGTAGAAGAGGTGTTCGGAGGAAAGATAACGAGGCGGACAGATGAAACCATAACCT
>CAUABY010000086.1 GCA_958427375.1 uncultured Eubacteriales bacterium | reverse complement strand
GAAAATCGCCCCGCTTCTGACTTTTTTGTGTGTGCCTGGAATCAGTATCCCCAGCTTTCCAAAATCGCCACATTATGCATTGCCGTTTCTTCACCAGCATCCGCGCTTTTTTATACTTTTTAATATTTTCCTGTCCCCTGCGCGCCGCAAACTTTTTTCCCGCGCCCCTCTTGACAGCGGCGCGAATCAGTACTATACTACAATTGAACATTTGAATGATTGTTCAATTATTTGATTAAGAGGTAAGTGACTATGAAGAAAACATATCTCATTGATGTTGACTGCGCCAACTGCGCAAACAAGATGGAGCGCGCGGCGAATGATACCCCCGGCGTTAAGGCCGCGGTGGTGAACTTTATGACGCTGAAGATGAGCGTGGAGTTTGAAGAGGGCGCGGATGTGAAGGCGGTTATGGCCGAGGTTTTGAAAAACTGCAAGCGCGTTGAGAGCGACTGCGAGATATTCTTCTGATTTACAGCGCCGGGGACGCAAAAAATTAACTGCGGCAGATGCGCGCGGAGGTATGAACAATGACTAAATCACAGAAAAGCGATTTGCTTTTAATAATCGCGGCCACGGTGATGATGGTGGTTTTGGAGTTTCTGCCGGTTGAGGGCTGGCTAAGATTCGTGCTTTTTCTCATCCCCTACCTGACGATAGGTCATGAAACGCTGCTGAGGGCGCTGAAGGGCATCAAGAACCGCCAGGCCTTTGACGAGAATTTTCTCATGGCCGTGGCGACTATCGGCGCGATTGCCCTGGGCGAATACCGCGAGGGTATAGCCGTTATGATTTTCTATCAGGTGGGCGAGCTTTTTGAGAGCATCACCGTGGGCAAGAGCCGCCGCAGTATCGGCCAGCTCATGGATATACGCCCGGACTATGTCAACATCGAGGGTGAAAACGGCGAGCTTGTGCGCCACGACCCGGACGAGATTGCCGTGGGCACGGTCATCGTTGTTCAGCCGGGCGAGAAGATACCCATTGACGGCGTTATTGAGTACGGCGAGAGCGTGCTTGACACTGCCGCGCTCACCGGTGAGAGTCTGCCGCGCGACGTGACTGTCGGCGATGAGGTTATGAGCGGCTGCATTAATACGACAGGGCTTTTGCGTATACGCACAACCAAAGAATTCGGCGAGTCTACCGCGTCCAAGATTCTTGAGCTGGTGGAGAACGCGAGCTCCCGCAAGTCCGCGAGCGAGGCGTTTATCTCCAAGTTTGCCCGCGTATACACCCCGGCAGTCTGTTACAGCGCGCTCGCGCTTGCCATTCTGCCGCCGCTTATAAACCTCGCGCTGGGTAACGGCGCAAACGTCGGCACGTGGGTATACAGGGCGCTGACTTTCCTTGTTATCAGCTGCCCCTGCGCGCTGGTCATCAGCATCCCGCTCAGCTTTTTCGCTGGCATCGGCGGGGCGAGCAGCGCGGGCATACTGATAAAAGGCTCGAACTTCATGGAGACCCTGTCCAAGGTCAAGTACGTGGTCTTTGACAAGACTGGCACCATGACCAAGGGCGTTTTCGAGGTTGCGGGCATACACCACAGCACGATTGATGAGCAAAAGCTCCTGGAATACGCGGCGCTTGCCGAGAGCTATTCCACCCACCCCATAAGCCTGAGTCTGCGGCGCGCTTACGGCGCGGAGCTTGGCAAGAGCCGTGTGAGCGACGTGATGGAGATAGGCGGCCACGGCATCACGGCCAAGGTTGACGGGCGCGAGGTCGCCGTGGGCAACCACCGCATGATGGAGAGGCTGGGCATTGAATACAAAGAGTGCCGCGGCGCGGGTACTGTTGTGCATGTCGCGCTTGATGGGCAGTACGCCGGACACATACTCATCTGCGACGTGCTCAAGCCCGACGCAAAGGACGCCATCCACACGCTAAAGCGCATCGGCATAAAGAAAACCGTCATGCTCACCGGCGACAGCGACAAGGCCGCGCAGAGCGCGGCGGCGGAACTTGGCATTGACGAGGTGCGCAGTCAGCTTCTGCCGGAGGACAAGGTGACGAAGGTTGAGGAACTGCTGGAGGCCAAGGGGCGTGACGAGATGCTCGCTTTCGTGGGTGACGGCATCAACGACGCGCCGGTGCTCACGCGCGCGGACATAGGCATCTCCATGGGCGCGCTCGGCTCGGACGCGGCAATCGAGGCCTCAGACATCGTGCTGATGGACGACAGCCCCATGAAAATTGCCAAAGCCATACGCATCTCCAAAAAGTGCATGAGAATAGTATATGAGAATATTTACTTCGCCATCGGCATCAAGTTCGCCTGCCTTGTGCTGGGCGCGGCGGGCATTGCGAACATGTGGGTCGCTATATTCGCCGATGTGGGCGTGATGGTGATTGCGGTGCTCAACGCCATCCGCGCGCTGAACGTGAAAAACTTATAAGGAGGACGTCATGTACAACGACAAAGAGCTGGACTGCTGCACCGAAACCGAGGTACACGAGGAGCTTTTAAAAATAGTGCGTGAAACCCTGCCCGATGACGAGCAGATTTACGACCTTGCTGAGCTTTTCAAGGTTTTTGGCGATTCAACGCGCATGCGGATTCTCTTCGTCCTCTTTGAGGCGGAGGTCTGCGTGTGCGATATGGCCGCGGCGCTGAACATGACGGACTCCGCCGTGTCGCATCAGCTGAAAATTCTGAAGCAAAACAAGCTCGTCAAGAGCCGCCGCGAGGGCAGAAGCGTGTTTTACTCCCTCGCCGATGACCACGTGCGCACCATAGTCAGCCAGGGCATGGAGCACATCAAGGAGTAAAGGCAAACGCGATTCACACAGCAAAGATGTGCCCCCTTATGCAGGAAAGCGAAGCTGCATAAGGGGGCGGTTTTATATTGGAGTGAAATTTATGGTTTTTTTATTCTCCGCGCTTATGGGCAGCGCGGCAGAGGTTTATGGAATTTTCGCGCGCGTCAGCAGCCCAGCATCAAATCGTCAAGCTGTCTGATAATTTCAAAGCCCTCATGCACGGCGTACCACACCTTGCGCGGCTGGTTATAGTCACCGATGGTGAACACCTTGTAATCGCCGCCCTTAAGGCTGTCGGCAAGGGCGCGGTCAGACTTGAAGCCCACCGCGAGAACCACGGTATCACATGCCTGCTCATACTCGCCCTCATCATTTGCAAGCTTCACCTTATCGTTTTGAATGTCGACGAGCTTTGTTGCGGTCTTGAACTCTATGCCGGCTTCATTGAGGTAGTAGTTGAGACCGATGCGGGCGTTGTTCGCCATCTTCGCGGTGAGTATGCTGTCCTGCATCTCCACCACCGTGACCTGCTTGTTCATCCGGCTGAGATAGAGCGCGGCCTCACAGCCAACCTCGCCGCCGCCCAGCACAACGACCTTGTCACCCGTGCCGCGTTTCTTGCTGAGAACAGACACCGCGTCCACAACATTTTCACCGTCAACTCCGGGGATGGGAGGAATGATTGAGCTTGAGCCTGCCGCGATGATTACCGCATCCGGCGCCAGCTTATCCACGGCCTCTCTGGTGGCCTCTTTCAGCAGCCGCACATTGACGCCCGCTTTGTACACCTGCTTTTGCAGATTCTCACTGTAGCGCTTCATGTCGAACTTGAAGTCCGGACCGCCCGCCGCCTTTATATTGCCGCCAAGCACACCGGTCTTTTCCCAAAGCTCAACCGTGTGCCCCTGCTCGGCTGCGAGCTTTGCGGTGCTCATACCGCCGGGGCCGCCGCCGATGACCAGTATTTTGCGCTTGACCTTGGGCTCGGTAAGTCCCGGCTCGTTTTCGCGCATGGCCATGGGGTTTATTGCACAGCCCATGGGATGGGAGTCGATAGTGCCGCCGTTCATGCATTCACAGCAGGCGGTGCAGTAGTTGATATCCTCAAAATGTCCGGCCTTGACCTTGGTCGGGAAGAAGGGGTCGGCAATAGACTGCTTGCCAATGGCTATCATGTCGGCGATGCCCTCCTCAATGAGGCGCTGTGCAGTTGCGGGGTCGTTGAGCTTGCCCTGAATGAGGAAAGGCGACTTGATACCCTCGCGGCGCAGGTACTCCGCGACATGTATCTGGCTGCCCGCCGGGTCATACGCGCAGGGGATGGCCTTGTTGTAGCGCTCATAGCAGCCGTCATCCAGATGGATATAGGCAAAGCCCATGTTGTCCAGAATACGGGTTATTGTGAGGCCCTCGCCGTCGATCGTGCGCCCGCCGGGGATGCCGTGCTCCGGCGTGAACTTTACGGAGACCGGGAAGTCCGGCCCGACAACGGCGCGCACCGCGTAATAGCACTCCATGAAAAAGCGCATGCGGTTTTCAAGGCTGCCGCCATATTCATCATCGCGGCGGTTCCAAATCTCGCTCATAAACTGGTCAAAGAGATAGCCGCCGTAAGCATGCATTTCGATTATGTCCACACCCGCGCTCTTGGCATACCAAGCGGCGGTGCCCATGCAGTTTACCATCTCTTTTATCTCGTCAATGGTCAGCACATGGCAGGTGCTTTCAGGATAATAGAAAACGCTGTTGTCGCTCGCGGAAACGTGGACAGTCTCAGGGGGAGGGCCAACGTTGACGCGGCCATAGCCCGGCGTGAGCTGTACGGCAACCTTCGCGCCGAATCTGTGTATCTCGTCCACCGCGCTTTTAAGGCGGAGCGCGTGGCTGTACGTGCAAAGGTAGTTGCCGCTGTACATGGGAAGCTCGTACTTATCCGTGACCGTGTGCGCGGACGGATAGATGAGGCCGAATCCGCCTTTGGCACGCTCAGTCAGATAGGCTTTCTGGGCGGGGCTTATGCCGCCGTCAAGGTCATGAATAACGCCCATCGGCGCCATTGCAAGCCTGTTTTTTATGCATACGCCGCCAATATTTATCTCATCAAAAAGTTTAGGCATATCGTTCTCCTTTTCATTATAACTTTCCGGGGCATGGCGGATAAATCCGCCATGCCGTTTCTTCTTTTATGAAATCAGTTTTCCGCCGCGTCCTCAGGCTTTGCAGTCTTTACGCAGAGGATAAAGAGCAGGGACAGCGCGGTAATGCCGATAACCACATAGTAGGTGCTGAACACCGCGGCGGCCATGCCCTTTGCAAGGTTCGCGTTGAACACCGCGCCGACTATAGCGGCGGCGGACTGGTTGCCTATACTGGCCATGGCGCTGACAAGCGCAATGCCGATGCCGATGTTCTTCGGCTCCAGCGTCGTGATAGCCAGGGGGTTGGAGGACACGGACTTCAAGCCTTCGCCGATGCCGGTGAGCGCAAGCGCTATGTAGATTACCGCCGTGCTCATGTTCAGCCCCGGTATCAGCATGAGGACGAAGCACAAAATAGTGATGGCCGAGGAGACAGCGAGATTAATCTTGTAGGAGCGGGGATTGTGCTTAATAACCGCGGCGCAGATAAGGGGCGCGATGATGCAGATGATGGAACGCGGCAGCTGGAAAGAGCCGGTGGCCGCGGGCGTCAGGCCAAGGACAGTCTGACCATAGAGCGGGGTGTACACCTGCATAACGTACTGATACATACTGCCGCAGGTTGCAAACAGTATCAGGAACAAGAAAGTTCTGTTCTTGAAGAGGCTGAAGGGCAGGCACGGGTCCTCCACCTTCTGCTCAACAGCGATGAGAGCAATCAGAGAAGCAACAATGATGACATAGCCGATGATGCTGGTGACGCTGCCATAGCCCCACGTGCTTGCGAAGGAGAGAACAACGCCGAGCGCGGTCAGGAAAATGAACAGGCAGATGATACCACCCATGTCGAGCTTGACGTTCTGCGCACTGCGCTTGGGCGCGGCGGCGGATATGAGTATCGCGCCGATAAGCGAGACCACGCCGGGGATTATTACCGCCAGCTTGCCGAGCCCCGCACTGTACAGCGTGCCGCCGCCATAGCTGCCGATAATGATACCGGCGGCGAGAGCGCCGCTGATAATGCCGACTTTCTGTGAGTAGCTCTCCGGATAGAGCTCCGCGGGGAGCGCGAATGGGATGGAGAGGCTCATGCCGATAGAAAACGGGATTACTGTTCTGACAACGACCCACAGCACGGGGCTGGTGATGAACGCCAGGGCAACATGCAGCACAAAGGTTATGATGCCGCTGATGAGCACGATTTTTGCTCTGCCATAGAGGTCGCCCAATTTGCCGCCGATTGGCGTCATAACAGCCATACCGAGGCCGGACAGAGTTGCCGCGATGACAAACAGGTCTCCCCTGCCCATGCCGGACAGGATGGGATTGGTTATATTGTTTATGGCTTGGGTCGAGAGCTGGACGACCATAGCCGTAATAAAGCAGCCGATAAACGCGGTCAGCTTTTTATTTTTCGACAATTCCATGTCTTACCTTCCTTTTCTCAAATTTTCATTAATATGCCTGCCAGACATGGCCTTTGGGCCTGCCCGGCAGGTTTGTAATATTACCTTATACGGCAAGAGCGCCGGCATCCAAAGCCAGAGCGACGCCGTTTACATAGCTTGCCTCGTCAGAGGCGAGGTAGAGCGCGGCATAGGCAATATCCTCCGGCTTGCCCGCGGGAGACTGACCGCCGACACTGCCTATCTTCTTTGCCATATCCATGCTGAAAATATCCCAGCAGGCGGCGGAGACTTCAGTATCAACATTGCATGGCATTATGGCGTTGCAGCGAATGTGATAAAGCCGCTCCGCGGTATCGCGGTAGCAGGCGGCAACACTCTTGGTAATGCCGATAACGCCGTGCTTTGCAGCGGTATACGCAAGACCGCCGCCAAAGCCGCGGACGCTTGCCACGGAAGCCATGTTGACAATAACGCCGCCGGTCTCCTGATTTTCAAATATCTCCAAGGCACGCTTGCAGGAGATGAACACGCTGGTGAGGTTGGTGGTAATCATCCTGTTGAAAAGGGCAAGGTCTGTAGTGGAGATGGCGTTCAGGCCGTCCATAGCGCCGGCATTGTTGACAACGATATCTATTCTGCCGAACTTCTCCAGCGTGAACTCATAGAGGTCAAGAATGTCTTTTTCGACAGTAACATCGCAGCGGAAAGGGGTGATTTTGCCGTTGCTGGCAGCCGCCAGCTCTTCCAGTCTGTCCACACGGCGTGCCGCCGCTACAACAGCTGCGCCTTCCTTTACGTACAGCTCCGCGATTGCCTTGCCAATACCGGAGCTTGCACCGGTGACGATAGCTATTTTCCCGTTAAGTCTCATAATTTTTCTCCTTTTTTATGTAAGTATTTTTATTTTACGTTGAAGCCGCGTTGTGTTTCCCAGCCTGCCGCTTTGCGTGGGTGCATTCTGAGAGGCGGCATTCAGTACTTTTTTACTCCGCGGGGGCAGGAGCGGGGTTGGGGCGGTGATATGCATAGGAATTTTCCTGCACTCTTCTCTTCATCTTCCACACACCGTCGTCGGTCTTTACCCACTCGTCGTGATACCACACGCCGCAGAAGAAGGTGTACGGGCCGTTGGGGGTGGGCATAGTCAGCGGGTTAAAGAGCATGACCTCGCCCACTGCCGTTTTGCCGTCCTCGGCGATGTCAACGATGACATTCCCCATCAGGTGCTGGGTGGAGCTGAACATCTGCATCGACTGGGTAAGGAACTCTCTCGTCTGCTCAAAATTGCCCGCCTTGCCGCCGGAGGCGGTGTAGTCCACCCACGCATCCTCGGTGAACACCTCGCCGAGGCGGTCAAACTCCTTGCGGTCAACAATTCTGGCATACTTCTTTACCTGATCCTCGATAGCGAGTCTGTCAAGCAGGTACTGAATCTGTTTGTCCATTTTTCGTTCTCCTTTTTTGATTTTTGTTTGAGAGCGCCCTGCCCTCATCGGTTGACACGATTATATCAATGTCAGGTTAGCAAAAAAGATAGCCCCGCGGTTTCCCGCGGGGCTGAGTTTAGGTCAATATTAAGTGTTTTGGCTCTCACCGGTTTTCGTTCAGGTTCTTCCACATCTGCCTGAACTGCTCCTTTTGATTTTTGGACAGGCGCGTATATATCTTCTGATAATACTTTCTTGCCAAATCGTCATGGTTGTTTTTCAGCATGGAGCCGAGCAGTATATTGTATATATCGAAGTTTGACGGCTCAATGGAGATGGCGGTTGAGGCGATTGAAAAAGCCTCTGTATATCTGTTTTTTTCGCTGAGCAGCTGAACATACTTATTCACCATATTGGTATATAGAAGCTGGTAGTAATTTATTCTCGTCAAAAGCCACAGCTCCGGCTCAATAAAGGGCAGCATGCCGCCTTTATAAAGCTTGAACGCGCTTTCATAGATGCTCAGCCTCTGCTCTACCGGCAGATCTTCTCTGTTTGCTTTTTTGCACAGCCTTTCAAACTCTTCCGTGTCTATCCATATGTCGAGGCTTCTGTTTATCATATATGTTCCGTCCTTAGCCTCTATCAAGGGCTTATTACACACTCCCTCAAGCGCCTTTCTCGCCCGGAAAA
>CAUABY010000085.1 GCA_958427375.1 uncultured Eubacteriales bacterium | reverse complement strand
GTCCGCCTCAGCAACAGCGCAGTCCACCCCGACCTTTTGCAGAAAACAGGCTGTCAGCAGCCCGGCCATGCCGCCGCCTATTATCAGAACGTCAGTTTTTATATCCCCGTGCAGCTTTTCAAAGCGGCTTATGCCGCTGTCATCCCAAATTGATTTCAAAATATCGCCCCCCAAGTGGTATTACACAACTGGTATTCCCCATTTGTGGGCTTTAATTCAGCGGCAAACCGAGGGGAGATTAAATTTTACTGCTCAAAATATTTTCTGTGTTCCGGCTCTATACGCTCAAGCACGCTTGAATATTCCGGCACGGAGGATATGCCGCCGTGCTCCAATGTAGAGAGCCCAGCTGCTGCCGTGGCAAAGGCGGTTATAGCCGCGAGCTGTGGCGCGCTGAGCTCTTGCGGCGCGGTATTCATTTTGAGCACGGCATAGGCGGCGGAACCGCCGAAAATATCGCCCGCGCCGGTGGTGTCGACAGGCTTAATGCCGCACAGGGCAGGGGTGAATCCGCTGCGCCTGGCTGTGGCGTAATAGCAGCCCCGCGCTCCGCAGGTGACAAAGCACAGCTTAACGCCATAGTGCCGGGCTATATATTCCGCCGCGCCCCTGGCATCAATTTCAAAGAGGAAGCTCACTTCCTCATCACTTATTTTGACTATATCCGCCTGCTCAAGCCCCCAGAGCATCCAGCGTTTTGCCTCGTCCAAGTCATCCCAGAGCGGGCGGCGCAGATTGGGGTCAAAGCTGAGGAGCTTTCCCCGGCTTTGGGCGTATGCAGCGGCGGCGAGCGTCGCCGAGCGCGCGGGCTCCGCCGTCAGAGAGAGCGTGCCGAAGTGCAAAATGCGCGCGCTATCTATAACGTCAAAATCAAGCTCCCGCGCTGTCAATTGAGTGTCCGCGCCGGGCTTGCGGGCAAAAGAAAACTCGCGGTCTCCCTGCGCGTCGAGCGTGACAAAGGCGAGCGTGGTAAAATAATCATCAGCCGCGGCTACGGCGCGCGTGTCTATCCCAGTAGAATTGAGCGTATTCACGAGCAGACGGCCAAAAGCGTCACCACCGACCTTGGCAATCATCGCTGTCCTTGCGCCAAATCTGGAGAGCGCGGCGAGATAATTCGCTGGCGCGCCGCCCGGATGCGCGGACATGGTGGGATAGCCCTCGGCACTGACGGAATCACAGCTGAAGTCAATGAGCAGTTCGCCTATCGCGGCGGCATCATACATCATAAATATCCTCCCCTTTTTTAATAATTTTACCATGCCAGCCGCAGCAGGTCAAATAAAACAATTGAACGCGCAGACATGATGTGTTATATTAAGAAAATAAGCTGAAATACTCAGCATGTACTAAACGAAAGAGACAAAATTATGAAGTTAAACAATACTCAGCTTGCACAGGTCGACGCGCAGGTAAAGCGCCTTATCGCCTCCGGCAGTTATTATGGCGAGGTATACCGCAAGGCCGGCATCACCGGGGTCGCAAGCCAAGAGGACTTTGAGCGCCTCCCCTTCTCTGACAAGAGCTCACTGCGAAACGCTTACCCGCTCGGCATTCAGGCCGTACCCGACAAGGACATTGTGCGCATCCACTCCTCCTCCGGCACGACCGGCAAGCCGGTCATCATCCCCTACACCGCGAAGGATGTGGACGACTGGAGCACGATGTTTGCCCGCTGTTATGAGGTTGCGGGCGTGACAGCGGAGGACAGAGTGCAGATTGCCGTGGCCTATGGGCTGTGGACGGCGGGCAGCGGCTTTCAGGCGGGGGCCGAAAAGCTCGGCGCGATGGTGATTCCGATGGGGCCGGGCAACACCGAGAAGCAGCTGCAAATGATGCAGGATCTACAGTCGACCGTACTTACGGCGACTTCGTCCTATGCGCTGCTGCTGTCGGAGGAGATTGTCAAGCGCGGTCTGCGCGACAAGGTAGCCTTGAAAAAGGGCATATTCGGCTCTGAGCGCTGGAGCGAGAAGATGCGCGAGGCAATCCGGCAGGACATCGGCATAGAGCTATACGACATTTACGGCCTGACGGAGATATACGGCCCCGGCATCGGCATAAACTGCGAGTGCGGGCAGGGCATACACTATTGGGACGACTACATATACATTGAAATTGTCGACCCGGTGAGCGGCAAGCCCGTGCCGGACGGCGAGATGGGTGAAATTGTAATCACGACACTCGTCAAGGAGGGCGCTCCCCTTCTGCGTTTCCGCACGCGTGACTTGTCCCGCATTATCCCGGAAAAGTGCCCCTGCGGGCGCGATTATCCGCGCATTGACACCATCCACGGACGCAGTGACGACATGTTCAAGGTACATGGTGTGAACATGTTCCCTGAGCAGGTGGAGGCGGTGCTGCAAAAGGTTGAGGGTATGCTGAGCGAGTACAGAATTGAGATAGACCGCGACGAACTGCGTTGCCGTGACCGCATGCTGCTCACCGTCGAGGCCGATGACGGCGCCGACTTTGAGAGCGCCGCGCGCGCCATCCGCGACAGATTCAAAAGCAGCATTGGCATGACCCCAAACGTCAAAATTGTCAAGCGCGGCGAGTTGCAGCGCTTTGAGAAAAAAGCAAAGCGGATAATAGATTTACGGTACGACTGAAAAAAAATTGCAGCAGGAACAGGGAGCGCACTTATGAGAAAAAAGGGTTATCTTATGTACGCAGAAATGGAAAAAATTTGATAATCACCGCTTGTGCTGCATATTGCTGATATTTTCCCTGTTATGGGCGCTGCCCGGCTGCGGGAACAGCGCCTCCGCCCCGGAGTTTCCCCCCGCCGAGGAGACTGCGCGTAATGCGGCGGAAAATTTAGGCTGGACTTTCGATGCGGAAGGTACGCAGTCATGGGCAGAGAATCAGATTTTATATGCCTTTGAGACCGAAAGTCAGGCAAACACTTCTGTCTCCTGTGCTCTGGCGGACGGAAAACGTGTTTTAACGGAAAGTTATGTTGTCATACAGTTTTCGGACAAGCCGCAATTTGCGTGGGAGGACTATGAAAAGGCCGTAACTCTGGCGGGGGCGCTGTACGGCGGTTTCTCCGATGGTGAGCTGTATCAGGCTCTGTCAGAGCAGGATATGCCGCGGCCTAACATCCCGGAAGCGGGAGCAGATACACCCACGGGTCTGGAATCGCTTAGCTGGGAAGCGGAGTTTCCGAACAGCTATACAACGGTCAGATGGTCTATTAGGGGCGGCACTGTTGAACACAATTTCCCCTCCCCCGTTATCAAAGACTGGCGAATTATCCTTAGTATTTCTCTCTATGAATCCAAGGCTGACTATGAGAGCATGCTCTCCAATGCCGCATCCAGCAGATAATAGTTTTTTGATTTTATGGTATAGCTGCCAATATTTTTGCCTTGAAAGACTGCGCCCCGGACTTTAGAATTAGTCCGGGGTGATTAGTTTGAAGCTTAAATTAATTCTGCGCCGGATGCTGTGCATGTGTCCTGACGCGTGGTACATATTCCTGCGCACTTTGCAGCTTTGTGTTGTGCTGCTGCTTTTTGCCTTTGTGCTGCTTGTTGAGTGGAACGGGAACATGAGCGAGGGCTATTCGCTCTACATGACCGCGAACGCCCTTAACGAGACGGCGCAGTCACTTTTACTGATAGCGGTTTTATTCTCGGTACTCATTGAGGATGTTCAAAGCTGAAGCGCGAAAAACTCCTCGCGCGACATTGTCGCATTCAGCACGTCGAGCAGGGCGTCAGCCGTGAGTTTCTCCGGCAGGTCAAGACTTTTGATGAGTGCGGCGCGCTTTTCGCGGCTGCCTGTGCCGCCGCTGAGGCCGCGCTTATACATATCCGCCTTGCTGATGCGCTCGCTGCGCACCTCTTTCTCAGCATCATCTATCGTGGCGCCGGCGCGCACTAATGCGCTTAGCAGCACCTCCGGGCGCATGCCCTCAACGCCGAGCCTGCCCTCCTTTGAGGGCGCGGCCTTGCGGCGCTCCTTGCCCGCGACATCCGGGATATAGGCGTGCTTTACAAGCGCCGGGTTGACACAGCCTTTGATAAAATTGCGTATGACAAAGCCCGCGCCGTCTGAGTCTGTGAGCACGATCAGCCCGCGCGCCTCGGCCATTGTGCGCAGGAGCTTTTGCTTTTGCCTGTCATTGAATATGCCAAAACCCGAAGTCTCAATTATGACCGCGTCCACTACCTGACTGAGCGTATTCTTATCATAACGCCCCTCGACGACTATGACTTCCTTTACCTTATACATCGTCCTCACCCGCGGCTATGCGCATAACGACCTCTTTAAGCAGCTCCTCATCATTCTGAGAGCTGCTTTTCATATTATAGTCCGCCTGCGCGCAGAGACGCACGGCGGTCTTGAGCTGTGGCAGCGTGAAGCCGCGCGCAGACTGCGTGAGATTTTTTGCGATAAACTCATAGCGTATGGAGCAGGTATCCATCACATATTTCAGTCCCAAGCCCTCTTCCAAGGCAAGGCGCGCGGCATAGAGCCTGCGCATCTGCATGCCAAGCATCGCAATGAGGGCAATAGGTTCATTATCCTTATTTGACAGCAGCTCCGCCAGTGTCTCCGCCGCGCGGTCATACCTGCGCTGGGCTATCTGGTCCGTGAGCGAGAAGATAACAGCCTCCGGGATATGGTGCGCGACGGCCTCAACATCCTCAACCGTCACTCTGTCGCCCTTGGCATAGGCCGCGACCTTCTCTATTTCGGGTATAAGGCGGTTCATCAAGTCGCCGGAGATGAACACCAGCCGCTGTACAGCCTCAAAGTCAACGCTCTTTCCGGCGGCGGCAAAGCGGCGGCTTATCCAGCTCACAAGCTGGCTCTGCGTCTGCGGCTCAAAGTCAAGGTCAACGCCGTTTTCGCGCAGAAATTTCACCAGCTTCAAACGTCCGTCAAGCTCATACTGCGAACTCTGAACAAAGGCAACTGTGCAGTAATCCGGGATATCCGAGAGGATTTTCATATAGTCCTCCGGGTTTTTTAGCTTGTTGACATCCACACCACGCAGTTCAACAAAGCTGCGCTCCGTCATAAATGGCACCGCGTCGATTGCCCCTGAAAGCTCGTTTTTATCAAGCTCTGGGCCGTCAATGCGCTTGAAGCTGAAGCTGTCCTCCCCCTCAGGGAGGCAGAGGCTTTTAAGCTCCGTCACATACTGCTCGCGCAGGTAGTCCTCTTTGCCGTACATCAGGTACAGGCGCTTGGGGCCGTCCCGCTTCAGCAGTGCAATCTCCTGTGAATAGTTCAGTTTTTTATTCTCTTTTGCCGGTTTTTTCGCCATAATCTCACCATACGCGCAGTTCCACGCATCCGTCTAAATCTGTTCTGTAGACATTATAATCGTTTGCGGCAAGTCTATCAAGTACCTCCCGCGTCGGGTGTCCGTAAGTATTGTAGCCGACGCTTATCACCGCCGTATCCGCGCCGATGCTCTCGACAAGCTCATCACAGCTTGAGTACTTTGAGCCGTGATGGCCCACCACATAGACCTCAGTATTCTCTATATCGTGGGTTTTCAACAGCTTCCTCTCTGCCGCAAACGGCGCGTCACCCGTGACGAGCATATCGTAATCACCGCCGAGAGTTGCAATGCACATCAAGCCGCGCTCATTAGCATCGCCCGCCTGCTGCGGTGCGAACAGCTCAACCTCAATGCCGCCTATGCTCATGTCTGTATCAGCGGAAATGTATGTAATCTCTGTGCCGTGGCTGGCGGCGGAGGCCAAAATCGGCTCAAGCAGCCACTCACCGTCGAGCCTGTCCTTAGGCATGATTATGCGCTTTACGTCCACCATCTCCATTAGCTGTGCGACGCCGTTTGCATGGTCAGCATGCAGATGCGTGAGCACCAGCGCATCAAGCTCCGTTCTGCCGCGGCTGATGAGATACGCGGCGGCAGTTTCACCGGCGCGGCGCTGCTTTGCGCCGCCTCCGCAGTCTATGAGGATGCTGTTGTCCGGCGACATGACGGCGATGCTCTGTCCCTGACCGACGTCGAGCACCGCAACACAGCCATCACCGCGCTGATAATCAAGCTTTACAAACGTCAGCACAGCCAAGAGCGACACGAGCGACAGCGCAGTCGGCACGGCTATCTTATACACCGCTTTCATGCGGCTGAGTGCCGCCGCTACAATAAATACACAGCTGATGACAAGCCACCACGTATAGAGGGCGTTTTCAAGATACACCAAGGCGAACGGAACCTTGGATATCAGCCCCGCGAGCCAATAGATATAGTGAACCGGTATTGAGACGAGCGCGGCGGCAAAGCATGCTGTCGGCATGGAGAGCAGCAAGAGCGCGCAGGCAATAAAACCGCCGCAAAAGCACAGCGACACCGCCCAAAGGGCGAGGATATTCATTATCGGTGAGAGCACCGAAACATAGCCGAAGTGGATTGCCGTGAGGGGCACCGCGAACACCATGACCGAAAGCGAGCTTGACGCCGCGCCGATTGGGTAACGCAGGACGCGCCGAAGCTTCCTGCTATGAACAAGCGACATGAAAAGGGCGTTTATGCGCGAGCCGAAGCAGAGTATGCCCGCCATTGCGCCGAACGAGAGCTGTAAGCTGACGCTTGCAGCGGCATGTGGGTTGACGAGGAGAATTAGTGCGAGCACGCTTGTCAGCGAGGTTGCCGGGTCATTTTCGCGCCGAAAAACCGGCGCGAGCAGAAGAAGTGACTGCATAAATCCCGCGCGCACGGCCGACGGCCCCGCACCCGTAACAAACACAAAGCTCCACAGCAGCGCGATGCAGCCAAGCGAGCTGCGGCAGCTTTTACCGAAGATAAGCAGAATAAGGCTGACGAGGAACGCCACGTGCATACCTGACACGGCGGCAATGTGCATGAAGCCCGCGCGGGTGAGCGCCGTATAATGCGGCAGGTCGTTATATAGCTCGCTCTTATCGCCGAGCATGACCGAGCGCATAAAACCCGCGGTATCTGCCGGGAAGATTTCGCTTATCCGTCCGGCAAGCGCCCTGTTTATCTTTGCCGGGAGCGCCGGAAGATACATCGCTTCATTATCCACGCTGATATTCGATTTACCGCTTGCAGTTAAATATATCCCCTTGGAATTATAGTAGTCATAGTCCTTGCCGTAACGGGTATCGGCCGCTTTCAGTTTTGCCGTCAGATGCAGGCGCGCACCCGGTTCAACGCCGACGAGGTCTTTATTGTTGTCATAGAGCAGCGCCTTCAAGTGCGGAAGCTCACCTGTCAGCCGCACTTCCGCGCGGCAGTAACCATCGTAAACTATCGGGTAGTCGAGTAAAACCGCGTCTATCTCCAGCGTCTGCCCGCTGAGCTCTTTAGCCGGGACCGTGGTTCGGGCGGTATAGGCGACAAACACCGTCAGGCCGACAGCAAGCGAGAATGCGGCAATAACCACGGCACGCAGCCATTTGCGGCGCATCAGCAGCAACAGTATTCCTATGATGACAAGGGCAATTACAAGGGGAATGAGCGCGTTCAAAGGCAGGATGTAGTTTGCCGCGAACACCGCCGTGGAAAACGCGCCCGCGCCGATTGCCAAAGAGCGCATGTGCCCGCTCCCCTTTCTGTTTTATACATATTTTTTATAAGAAACCCAGTATTAGCTTATTTCAAATGCCGAAGAATGTCAACAGCTATGTTGACATTCTTCGGCAAAAACAGCGGTTTATTATTTTAAGTGCTGTAGAGGGCGGTGAAGTCCTCATAATCATCAAAGAAATAGAGCGCGTATGCAAAGTTCGTGTAGTCCGGTGTGCGCGGAAGCTCACACGACACATCATACTCGGTTCTACTCAACAGGAGGAAGAACCTGCCCTCTGGGACAGAAGCGACGTGTGATTTTTCTTGGAGCCAGTTATATACATAGGCCATGTCGCCCGGCTCTCTTATATAATCCGTGCCTATTAAGCGCATTTCAATATCACCGTTTGAGAGCTCGGTTATAAGATTGCCTGACCAAAAGCTTGAGTACCCCTCATGTATATTTTCTTTCTGAATTACCTCCGCTATATCCTTGCTGTACACATTCCTGTCATTATTGCCGGCCTGCCGATATGTATTCAGGTTACACACCGTCAGCAGGGCCAGAATGATAGTTGACGCGTATATCTTTAGTTTCTTGTCCACTTTCAAATTTTCAAAAACCGAGCCGACCGCAAATACGGCAAAAACAAAAATCGGCGCTGAATACCGCTCAACTCTCTCGATATCTGTAAAGCCGTACAAAAAGACAAAAATGGCAGTGCCTGCAAGCACAAAGCATGCCACGGCTTTTTGGACGAATGTATTTTCCGTTTTTCCAAGCACAAATTTTATGGATAGAACGCAAACAGCTATTAATATTACAAACAGGATATTATACAGTAAAAAGCCGGAAAAAACCGTTCCCGATTTGAAGCCGAAAAAGCCACATATGCTGTTAATAAAAAACTCGATGCCGGAAAATTTGAA
>CAUABY010000084.1 GCA_958427375.1 uncultured Eubacteriales bacterium | reverse complement strand
TGCGGGGAAAATACACATCGCTAATGATAAGACGAGAAGAATTGACAAAAGTTTCTTGCTTTTCATAATTTTTCTTTCCTTTCTTTATATTTTTTGTTTTATATTTTTGCTGCCAATACCCAGACATGCGCGCCGTGCCGGGATATGAGCAAGCAAAATGCCATGTAGTAAGATGATGAAAATTCACCGGAGCCGCTTATTCGCTGTGGCCTGACCTTGAGCGATGCACTCCCAGCGTGTCGGTGGTTTTTCCGTCAGCCATACCGTTCGGATAACACAATATTCACACGCGATTGAATAGCTTCGGCTGTTTGGGCGGCGGTTTTATCCCCGGCAAAGAATTTCGCCGCTTCTTCCTTCATGATTTGGATGATATCGGGGTATTCATCAAGGAGAACGCGGGTGCTGTCAACCAATTCGCGGAGCTCCTGCACATCATAGTCGCTGATTTGTATAGCTTCCGTTAGATTCCACAGGCTTCCGTTAAGTCCCTGCGCAAGGAGGGCGTCGAAGCGTTTTTGCGTTGCGGGCAGGCAAAGGTCTGCCGACTGAGGGAAATTTGGAGAGAGCGCAGCTCTTACAAATTGCCATACTCCGTCCTTGTTTTTGCTGAGGGAGGATATGGCAAGGCTTTGCTGGATGGAAAAGGCGCTTCCTATTCCGGCGTTCAAGGAATAGTTTTCCCCATAGCGATTGTGAAGATATTCAAGGCGCAAAACGGTAGAGAGCTGCTCTAAATGGATAATTCCGAAATCGTCGGAGGGTATCTGGAGTTTATCGACCTTATCACAATATTCAAGAAGAGAAATAAATTCCTCGGTTTCAAAATCAACGGACATTTTCTGCTCGTCCAAATAATTATTTAGATAAAGATTGCTGATCCAGTACCACAAATCGGACTGAGATAGAGACGACGAGAATATAGGCGCGGCATATTCACCTGCAAGTGCCGCAAAGTCAATCCCGCCCTGCGGCAAGCGGTCTTTCTGCGCGCAAAATGTCCATACCATAAAATCTATAGGTATGTTATAAAGTGCCCCATTTTCCATAACCGCGTCAAGCAGCGCAGGTATAAGCGTTTCAGTGCCATAGTCGGCATCATTCAGAAGATAAGGGTATAAGTTTTCAAACATGGCATCATGCCGGACATTTTCAAATACATCAGTTCCAATCATGGCATAAATATCCGGGCCGTTTCCTGTAGCAGCAGCGGCGTTTAACTGCTCTTGGCTCATATCGCCAATATATTCAATTTTTACCACATAGTCCAAGCTGCTGCGGTTAAAACGTTCAACAAGCCCGGTTATTGCCGGAGAGTTGACAACAGCCAGAAGTCTAAGCTCTTGTCGAGTATCGTTTAGCTTGCCGTATGTAATTTTGGTGATATATGTTTGATTCCTCGCTACGGCAAGATAATCCCCCTCAAATTCAAAAATTTCTGTAAAATTCAGCTTCGCGGAGCCGATTTCCGAGAAGCTGAAAAGCTCGCTTATGCTGCCGCCCATGTCCGTTTCAAGCAAAACACCGTCCGCGTTGATCAGGTATTTCCCGTCCGACGTATATCCAAGGCCGTCAAAAAAGCGCTCATCGTCGGCATAAATATCCGAAAGCTGAAAAGTCAAGGCATCCACCGAGGCAAGCTTTGCCATGTTGTCGCCGCCATCGGCCGCTGCATCGTAATAGCACAGGGCTATCCCCTCGCCTGTAAGCTCCTGTGAAATAAAGGTGCTGTTCTCCGTTTGCAGGATATTTGATACATTGCCGGATAAGTCTATCTGCGCGAGCAGATAAAATTTGTCGTTATAATAGCGGATAGATTTCACATTTTGTTCAAGCACGCGCTCGTCATTTATCGGAATTTGTGAGCTAATCTCTCCGTTTAATCCATATACAATGATGCTGATGCTTTTTCCCGGGTCGTCATTCAGATGACGGTTTCCGTTTACATCCGTCCAGAATTGGGGGTAATCCCCGGCAAGCGCTATTGCCTTATCGCCGACAGAACAGCAGGCATAGATGTAGCTTATATCCTCCGGCAACTCATATTTTTTGAACGAACCATCAGCATATTTCCCAAAAGCAGCAGCTCCGGTGGGGCTAAATCCGCCAATATAAACGGCGTTTTCTTCGGCAAACAGGGCTGTATACAGCACAAGCTCATCCGGGAGCGGCATATACGCAAGGGAGAAGCCCTCCGCCGGAACTTCCGAATCAGTCTCAGGCGCGGAACTGTTCTCCCTTTGGCACCCGGCGCTTGACAGCAAAAATATTACACACAGGAAAAAAGCGACGGTTTTCCTTGCTTTGCTTCTATACACACTATCCCTCCTTTTTATTTAGCACACGGGCGTAAAGGCGCCCGTGTGCTAATAGTAAAATTATTTAATCTGAATATGTTGCAATGTACTGTGCAGATACCCATCCGTTAATGCCTGCGGCATTTCCGTTTGTAAAGCCAACCCAAAATTAAAGATGCCGGGGCATATGTTTTTTGGAAGTTTCCGGCTTGATTCAATCATAAACATTCTGGTAAAAAAATCAATAGCTCCTGCGCGAAATGACAAAAATCGCGCAGTTTTGGTCAGGCAGAGCGGTTTTTCCCGATGAAGAAGCAGGGAACTTGCAGCAGGGCGGTGAGAATTATTCCGGCGCCGAGGGGAACGGGAAAGCGCGGCGGTATGAAAAGAGATGAGATTATGCAAACTACAAAAATGAGGACATAATTCTTGCTGTTTTTCCTTGTTTTTTTACATACACACAAATAACCCGGTTTTGGCTTGATCCTAAATCGGGTTAGTTTAAGATAAAGGCAGTTAAGAGAATAAGAAATCTTAACTGCCTTTTTGCGTGGAGTGAAATACTGGAACAGCGTTTCTCCGAAGCAATTCCCCATGCCGCCTTGCGGCTGTCAGCCGTACTGCTCGGCGAGGTAGATGCTGACGCGGGATTGGACTTGATTTGCGGCCTCTTCAACGCTCTTCTGCCCTTCAAAATACTGCGTGGCTTCCGAGCGGATAATTGTTAGGATATCCTCATCACTGCTGACGAGCTTTGTGGTGTTATACACCTGCTCCCGCAGTATTTTTGCATCTTCTTCATTAAAGATGTCTATATCCTGCGCTGTCTCTGTCTGATTGATAACGGCGCGGTCAACGGCTTTTTCAAAGCGGGCTTTGATGACGGGGATGCCGGAGGTGATGTCATCCTCACTCTCGCCGAGCATCAAGGTGCGGACAAAGCGCCACGCCCCGTCAGGGTGCTTGCCGGACGCCATAATTCCTAAACGCGTGTTGAAGCCGAGAGTTTTGGCCTTGGAATCATACGCCCCGTCAAGCTTTACAAAATAGCTTCCGCTGCCCGCCGTCTCAGGAAATCCTGCAACCACATAGTCAGTTTCAAGCATAATACGCGCCCACATGCCCGCGTCTCTGGCAAGGTCGTTGCTTATCTGGAAAATCAGAGTGTTTTCATATCTATCAATACTCGCAGGCTGGCTTTTCATGAATTTCAGCCAATTTTGGAAAGCGGCACAGTCGAAAGAGCAGGTCATGGTGCTGCTGTCTATGAACTCCGCCGAGGCGGCGGAAACGAAGCTGTCCATCAGCCGCTCCCGGCTAAGGCAGTCCAAGTCCGGGCGCTGCGCCTGAATTTGCTGGATATTGTTAATGTTCCACGCCTCGCGGCCGGGGAAAATATCTTTGCGGGCAAGTATGGACAGCAAGGTGAATTTATCCGTATATTCATAGAGCGCGCCGCCTTTCTGCATGGCGTTAAAAAGCGGCTCAATAAAATCATCCCGGCTGATTTTATCGTCGGCATCAATATACGGCAGCATGTCCACCAAGAGCCCCTCTTTGATTGCGCCCTCCGGCAAGAGGCTGGTGTCCAGCAGGTCGATATCGTTGGCGGTGGCAAGCTCAATCAGCAAGCGGCTTCTCTCGGCCTCATCCGCGTAAACAGCGGGTTTAATCTCAATCTTAAATTCTGGGTCAGTGTTATTGAAGCGAATAACCGCGTCCATAAGCTCGGGCGTATATGTATAGGCTGTGGACTGGTACTGATAGAGTTTGCTGCCGGAATTGCCGAAGCAGAGCAGGGTTAGTGCCTGCTTTTTGGGTATCTGACATTGGGTAACTTTAATAATCTTTGCACGCGCAGGATAGTAGAATACGCCCGCAGAGTTTTCAAAAATCACGCTGCCGCCCATTCCCCTGTAGCTCAGCGCAACGTCCATCCATTTGAACACTTCGCTGTTCTCGCCCGTGGCGGAATCAGCTTTGTATAAAA
Source organism: uncultured Eubacteriales bacterium (assembly GCA_958427375.1). GTDB lineage: Bacteria > Bacillota > Clostridia > Oscillospirales > Oscillospiraceae > Limivicinus. Next base: position 4,185 of record CAUABY010000084.1, on the reverse strand, counting down.
CTCCCTGCTCAGTACAAAAGACGCTCCCAGCGTTGCTGCTAAAGCGGCCATTGAGATTCGGCATGATGTCGCCAAGTTGCAGACTTGCCTCATCCAAAGCGGTATAATCGCTGCCGATACGTATATAGCGCTGATTATTTATGCGTAATTGAGAAAAGCTTCCCAATTCCGGCAAATCCGGCTGGGATAATATGACCCCTGCGGGGTCGATAACATAGTTTGTTGCAGGAGTTGTAAGAAGTGCCCTCTCCGCGCTCAGTGCAAGCACAGAAGAAAAGAAAGTGCCGCTGCCCTCGCTGATGCTCTCGCCGCTAAAGGGCAGGCGGGTGCAGGTGGATTCCCCGCTGCCGAGTGCCATGCAGAAAACATAGTGCCCCAAGTCGTCAAGATTTATAGTGCGTATTGCGTCGGCGCTGGTATAGCTTTCGGTAAGCAGCACCCATATGGAATCCGCCGACACGGAAAAGCTCTCCGGCACCGGGTTTCGCGCGTCTGCGGTGTCAAGCTCATAGCGCGAAAATTCCTCGCTTATGGTGTCAAAGCTGAGAATGAGCAAGCTGCCGTCAGCGTTCTGCCCGCCGAGCCAAATCGTATCGCCGTAGGTATCCCACCCCCAAATCCTGCTCAGGCCTTCCGGCATGGCAAGCTCGGTGGGAATATATCCGAGCTCGGTTTCGGTGTTTTTCTGCGCGGTAGTGGCGGTGGGTATATCCGCCGCGTTCTGCGCGGTGGTTTTTTCGGCGCCGCAGCCGGAGCAAAAAATGAGGCAGAGAACCATTATAGCTTCTAAAATGCGTTTCATAAGAGCCTCCTTTTTAAACTGGGAGTATTGAGATAGATTATCTCAATACTCCTTCGCCTTGGTCAACTTAGGAATTTGTTCGCAGAGAATCCATCTATGATTTCCTGTGTGCCACTGTCATAATGAATGAGATGCGCCCAATCATAACCATCCGCAGATGCATAGTTCCATTTTTGTATTTGCACAGTATCTCCAATGTATAGTGTATGTATTTTATGACCGCTTAGAGATGGAGCATCTCTAACAACTACATCTGTGTGATTCCACAAAGTGATACTGTATGCGGTTGCATAGTCTACAGAATCTACAGCTGTAGCTGATGATACTTCTTCCGCAAAGGCGCTTGCGGGGAAAATACACATCGCTAATGATAAGACGAGAAGAATTGCCAAAAGTTTCTTGCTTTTCATAATTTTTCTTTCTTTTCTTTATATTTTTTTGTTTTATTGCGAGTATCCGGACATGTGCACCTGTCGGACACCAACAATTCTATGAGGACAGTGCGGAGATGCCGACTATAAATGCTGAATTTTAACTGATGTGTTTTTGCTATGTGTTGTGCCTACAGGAAAGATTGATATATTTATTAATGTTTTCTGTATGCATCATAGCACGGTGAAAAAAGTCTTGTCAATATATTTTTTTGTTTTCAATTATTTTTTTTGTAGGTATTGTGTTTTTCACGAGTTTGATATATTATCTAAACATAGAAATGTTGCAGCATTATTCTACCGAGGTAAAAATATGGAACTGACAAAAAGCGAACTGGAAATTATGAATGTGCTGTGGGGCGAGGACAGGCCGCTCTCCCGCAACGACATCATAACTCTATCGACAGACAGAACTTGGAAAGAAAGCTCTATTCACATTCTGCTCAACGGGCTATTGAAGAAAGGCGCGATTGTTGAAAGCGGCTTTATAAGATGCGGCAAGACCTTTGGCCGCCTGTACGCGGCTAACGTCTCCTACGACGAATATTATGAGAAGAACGTGTTTAACGGCGGCGGCAGTGACAAGGTGCTGCCCCTGCTGATCTCCTCATTTATTAACAAGGAGGACGTGACCGCAGAGCTGATGGACGAGCTTGAGACCATGATTCAAAGGCGGAAAAGTGAGCTTGTAAAATGATAAGCGTTTATTCAGTATGCAGCGCGGTGCTGTTTTTCAACCTGGCAATTGTCCTTGTGTATTTCTTGCTGAAAAAGACGGAGTTTGTCGTTGATTACACGGTGTCTGCGCTGCTGCTGATAACCGTGCTGGCAACTGCGCGGCTTTTCCTGCCCGTGGATATGGATAACGCGCTTGTGCTGAGGTCAAAGTATGTCCTGCCGACGGTTCAAAGCTTCCTCACACTGCCTGTTTTCCATTTGCCTATATCTGTGGGCGGCGCGCTGCTTGCTGTTTGGCTGACGGGTACGCTTATTTACCTTGGCCGTGATATTTTCATCTATGCACGCGCAAAGCGCGCAGAGCGGGAATTTATCTATGTAACGGATGAAAAGGTGCAAAAAGAGGCCGGACTGCTGGGTATAAAGTGCGCGGTTAGAATATCCCCGGATGTTGCCGCGCCATATTCGGCGCGGATATTCAGGCCGACAATTTACCTGCCGGACTGGAATTTCAGTGAGGATGAGCTTTGCGCTATTCTCCGCCATGAGCAGCAGCATGTCCGCTCATTGGACGCGGTGAAAAAGCTGATTTTCCTCATGATTGAGGCGGTGTTCTGGTGGAATCCCGTTGCCCATGTTTTTCGCAGGGAGTTTGACCAGCTTGTGGAAATCAACTGCGATTATAAGCTGATGGCCGGTAAGGAACCTCAAGAGAGAATAGATTATGCGAACACGCTGCTGTCCGTGATGAAAAGAGCGGCGGGGGAGAGGGAAAATCTGCCGTGCTCGTCCGCGTTTTCAAACAACGCCGGGAGAGTTATGCAGAGATTTGAGCTCGTTTTGAACGACAGGCCGCCCAAGGCAAAGCGGGCAAGGGCAGGTCTGAATTTCGTGTTTGCTGCGGCCTTCCTGCTCTCGTTTTTCGTGATAATTCAGCCTTATTATGAACCTCCGGCAGCGGATATAGAGGGAGTGACAGTCATAACGGAGGACAATTCTTTCATCCTGCATGAGGACGGGAAATATTATCTCTATTATGATAATCGTTATCTCACAGAACTAAGAGAAAAAGACCTTAGAGCCGATAATATGAAGGATTTGCCGATTATAGAGGCCGATGCGAACGAGACTGATTAAGAGGAGGAAACGCGATATGAAAAGAATGGTTTCATTTATGCTGGCTGTGCTGCTGCTATGCGCCGCCATGCCCTTTGCCTATGCTGAGGAGGCTGTAAAGCCGCCTGTTGATGAAGTCACGGAAAGCGGCGACGCCGGTATTATGCCGATGGCGGAAGAGACTGAATGGTATTTTAAAACCATCAATGGCGTTGAGTATAAGCGGCTCTGGTCTGTCACCTACGGTAAGTGGCTGACCGACTGGATACCGTGCTGAGACTGATACATAAGCAAACAAACAAGCAAAAGCCGCTGTCAGGAGACAGCGGCTTTCAATGCTTTAAATTATGCAGTCATGTAAAATAGTCGTGGACGATGTTGAGCGCGAAGATGAGCTGGGCGGGGTCGACCTTTATACCGGCAAAGCCCTCGCCCATGCGCCCGCCGCGTACGCTTATGCCAGCGTCGGACAACAGCCCCGCCAGCTCCGGCAGCGTGCGCGAGCAGCAGCCGCGCCCCGCGAGCGTAACAAGCGCGCAGTCCAAATCACGCGTGACCCCGGCATAGAGCGGCCTGCGCTCGTCGGGGATGTCGCGAACGACGGAGTAGCCCGGCTCACCGGCGCTTGAGAGCAGCGTGATATCCATGCCATAGTCTATGGACAGCCCCACGGACTTTTCGTGCAGAACCTGCGAGCCGGAGCGGGAGAGAAGCAGCATGTCACGCCTATCTATCTCGTCAAGCCTGCGCGCCGTGGGGACAAGGCGGGGGTCTGCGGTATAGATGCCGTTTACATCGGAGTAGATTTCACATCTGTCCGCGCCGAGAGCGGCGGCGAGGGCGACGGCGCTGGTGTCCGAACCGCCGCGGCCAAGCGTTGATACATCGCCGCGCGCGTTCACGCCCTGAAAGCCGGTTACGACCGGGATAAAGCCCGCCTTCAGCGCGGCGGCGGCGCGGCTGGGGAAGATAAGCTGCAGCTTTGCGTCCCCGTACTCATCGTCCGTATACATGCCGGCCTGCCAGCCCGCGAGGGAAACGGCGTGCGCGCCCATACTCTCAAGCGTCATTGCCAGCAGCGCGGCGGACTGCTGCTCGCCGCTGCTCATCAGTGCGTCAAGCTCGCGCGCGGAGGCGGCGGGATTCACTGCCCGCGCG
>CAUABY010000083.1 GCA_958427375.1 uncultured Eubacteriales bacterium | reverse complement strand
TATCCCGCGAATGGCGGATGAGCGCATAGTCGGGCGTATCGTAATATACGCTGCACACCGTGCTTTTGAAATACTCATCCGGCTCCACGTATGGGCTCAGGCTCTGCCAGAGCCGCTCGTACTGCTCACGCGTGAGCAGATATTTTTTCTCATATCGCTTGAATGTGAGTTTTGCTTCTTCCACATTTATCTCCGTTCTGCCAAAGGCCGAATTTTGATTCAGCAGCGCGGGCCTTTACGCCACGCTCCCCTATTCAAAGTAAAGCGCGGCCTCCTCCGCCGTCATCGGCAGGTACTCCATAAGGCGCATGATGCAGTTTGCGCGCCAGTCGCGCTCAACTATGTTATCACGCAGCATGTCAAGGCTGTACTCCCACTGTGTATAAACGCGGTCACGCAGGGCAAAGTCGCGCGCTATCTCCGGCGCGACCTCGGCGGCGAGCCTGTCTATCTCGGCAGAAACATTCTCGTTTGAAAACACGCCGTTGAGCGCCTCGGCCGCGCGGTTCAGGAATTTTTCTCTAAAATCACTGTTTTTCACAAGCTGGTTTACGAACACCGCGTTCTGCGTGGCCGTGGGCTTGAGCACGTTGCCGTAAGCCATGAGGGGGTGCGTGAGCACACTGTCAAGGTCAAACAGCATAAAGCTCCAGCGGCCGCCGTCCTCCGTTGAGCGGGCATAGCGCAGATTGGCGGTACTTATGTCGGCGTTCGCGGAATAACCCTCAACTATCAGCCAGTCTATGAGGCTGTCAATATCCACACGCGCGCAGAATTCCTCATACTTTTCCGGGTCTGTGAGGTCGTTTTCCTGCGCGAATCTGATGACCTCGCTATAATACTCATCGTCAAAAAGCGCGGGCGCCTTTATCACCGTGACGCTCTCCTCGCTCACCCCTCGCTCGGCGGCATAGCGGCGCGTGTCCGTTTTCTCGGTCAGGGTGTAAAGCCCATAATACTTGCCGTTCACATACAGCACGCAATAGCGGTTCCTCTGGGCAAAAATCTTGTCCGAAAACTGCTGGGCGAGGTTTTCCAGCAGCTCATTTCTGATGACAGCGTCGTTTTGATCCTGCCCCGCGCGGAGGATGAGCCCTTCAAAGCTCGTGATGCCGCCGCCGTATATGTCATAGTCGAGCGACGCCGCCCCGTACGCGCCGCGAAAACGCAGGCCCATGTTCTTCTTCGTCTGCTCAAGGCTCGTCTCGCCGTGCATGTCTATGCCGCAGTTTATGGTGAAGCCGCCCTCCGGCGCGTACAGGGAGAGCGCGCCCGACAGCTCCATGTCCTTTTTCTTACCCACGTACATGCGCTCAAAGGCCGCGGGGTCGTCGCTGACAAGGCTCACAACCGGGAGGCCGTGCCCCTCATTGAGGATATAGCTCAAAGTCAGCGCGCTGCTCGGCAGTGCGCCGTCCTCAACGGCGATGGCGCGGATGACGCAGGTGCTGTCAATGCTGATGGGCGATTTATACTCCTCGCTCTCCGCACTTGGCAGGGAGCCGTCAATGGTGTAGTAGATTTGTCCCGGCGCGGCAAGGCTTATCTCCATGCTCGTCACGCCGTCAAATACGCCGTCCGCGCTCGTCGTCTCAGGCGCGGCGGAAACGCGGCGGCAGCCGCCCCGCTTTGCTGAATATGGCTGGGGCGCGGCAAAGTAAAACCAGCCGTTCTCACCGTCCATGCGGCCAAAGCTGCCGCCGTATGGGATACCGCGCAAAAAGGCATAGTCCATAACTTTGCCGCCGCGGCTCAGATACAACTGCTCACTCTCGGAGTTCAGCTCAAAACCGGCCTTGAAAAAGCCCTCGTCCGGCTCGCCCTCGCCCTTTTCGCAGAGGACAATCGCGCTCTCACCGGGCGCGAGCTCCGCGGACGGGAACTGCCACATCGACAGCTCATCGTCATCGTCCGACAGGCAGTATTCCGACAGCTCCACAGGCGCGGCAGATACATTCTTTATCTCCACATAGTCGCAGCAGCCCAGCGCGCTCTGCTCTAAAACCGAGAAATTCGCCGTTACAACCTCGCTTATCACAAGGGGCGGCGCGGGGCTGACGCTTTCCTGCCACGCGTCATAGCCCGCGGCGGAATTTTCATAGCCCGGCGTGGGATAGAGCGTCACGCCCCACTCGCCATCCGCGTTAAGGCTTAGTACCGCGTCGGCCTCGGCGCTTGTACACTCGGCCTTATCCACAAGCGCGCCGCGCGCGTCAAAAAGGCACACGCTCTCCCCCTCGGAGAGTGAGAAATCCACATGCACCGCCGCTTTCGCGCCGCCCTGCGCGCCGCTTGCAACGGCGGAATTTTTCGTGCCGTCCGCGTAAATCAGCAGCCGCTCGCCCGGTGCGAGCTTTATCGCCGGGAAGCGCCAGCCGTCCTCATCCTCACCGTCGGCTATGGTGAAGCCGGAGAGGTCGACCTCCCCCGTCGATACATTTTCAAGCTCTATCCAGTCCGGGAACGCGCCCGTCTCATCCATCAAAACACTGCGGTTTTTCGCCAGCAGCTCGGTTATTCTGACGCTGGGCGCGGCTTCGCCCCGCGCATCCCGCGCGGCGGCAGGCTCGCTCTGTACAGCGGTGTCCGGCGCGCTCTGATTCTGCGCGGCCGCGTCGGCGGCATTTCCACAGCCCGCGGCGGTGAGCGCCGCAAGGCCTGCCAGCAGTGCGGCCGTCAGGCGTTTTAGGGCAGTATATGTTCTGTTGCGCTTTTGTGTCATCTTCTGCCTCCGCGCGTTAATCGGTGTTTGTATGCATCCATGTCCGGGGGGCCGAATTGCCGCCCCGGCATAATTTATCAGTATATTATACATTTTCCGCTCAATGTCGTCAAGCTCCGCGCTTGATATATGGCAGAATATATAATATAATGTAGCACATCAATACGAACGAGGACGTAATATGGAAACTGTTGCAGTTATAGGCGGCGGCGCCGCCGGGATGATGGCCGCTCTCACCGCCGCGCAGGAGGCGGACAGGCGCGTTGTGCTTATCGAGCGCCAGCAGCGCGTGGGGCGCAAGCTCCTCGCCACCGGCAACGGCCGCTGCAATCTCACGAATATAAACGCCGCGCCTGAAAACTATCACGGGGAGCTGCCGGATTTTGCCCGCCCCGCGCTCGCGGCCTTTACCCCGCAGGATACGCTTGATTTTTTCCACGCGCTGGGGCTTATCACGGTCACGGAGTACGGCGGGCGGGTCTACCCGCTTTCAAACTCTGCCAACAGCGTAGTGGATGTACTGCGCTTCGCGCTTGAGCGCACCGGGGTTGAGGTGAGAACCTCCACCGCCGCGCGTGAGATACGCCGCCGCGACAAGGGCTACACCGTCATCACGGACGGCGGCAGCATAGAGGCTGACTGGCTTATCGCCGCCTGCGGCGGCGCGGCGGGGGCAAAGCTCGGCGGCGTGATGGACGGCTATGAGCTTCTCAAGCCGCTCGGCCACAAGCGAACAAAGCTCTACCCCGCGCTCGTCCAGCTCATCACCGCGCCGGAGTACCCGCGCGCGCTCAAGGGCGTGCGCGCGGACGCGAAGCTCAGCCTGATGTGCTCCGGCGCGCTGATTGCCGAGAGCACCGGGGAGCTGCAATTCACCGACAACGGCGTGTCCGGCCCCGCGGCCTTTGACATATCCCGCGCCGTCTCCACCGGCGGTGAGGGGCTTTCCCTCCGCGTGGACTTTCTGCGCGAGTATGGGGAGGATGAGATTACAGACATGCTCAAGGCGCGCCGCGCGGCACTGCCGGAGCTGCCGGCGGCGGAGCTTTTCACCGGGATGCTGCACAACCGGCTTGGGCGGATGCTGGTGAAATACGCCGCGCTCAGCGCAAACGCGGCGCTGAAAACTCTCTCCGACGAGGCGCTCTCCGACGCCGCAAGCGCCTGCAAGCGCTTCACGCTCAAACTGCTCGGCACCGAGGGCTTTGACAGCGCGCAAATCACGGCGGGCGGTATACGCACGGCGGGCTTTGATCCTGAGACTATGCAAAGCTGGTTTATGCCGCGCCTTTTCGTCTGCGGTGAGCTGCTGGATATTGACGGCGACTGCGGCGGCTACAACCTGCAGTGGGCATGGGCAAGCGGGCACATGGCGGGGAGGCTCGGCAGATGATACTTGTGCGTTCACTGCGGCTTGAAGTCGGTGAGGACGTCTCCGCGCTCACAAAAAGAGCCGCGAAAAAGCTGAAGCTCAGCCCGAATGATATAAAAGAAATCCGCCTTGTCAAGCGTTCGCTCGACGCGCGGCGGAAAAACGACATACACTATACCTGCTCCGCCGCCGTCAACGTTGTCGGGAGCGAGGCCAAAATAATCGCCCGCGCGAAGTCGGCGGAGGTTTCGGAGTATACCGAGCCCGTCTATGATATCCCCCGCGCCGTGCCGGGTACGCGCCCCGTTGTGGTGGGCTTTGGCCCGGCGGGCATGTTCGCCGCGCTCGTGCTGGCAATGAGCGGGGCAAAGCCCATCGTAATTGAGCGCGGGCAGGACGCTGTAAGCCGCCGCGCGGCGGTGGACGCGTTCCACGCGGGCGGCGCGCTCGACCCTGAGAGCAACGTGCAGTTCGGCGAGGGCGGCGCGGGCACTTTTTCTGACGGCAAGCTCAACACCGGCACGCACGACAAGCGCATGCACTGGGTCTTAAAGCAGTTTTATGAGCACGGTGCGAAAGAGAGCGTCATGTACGACGCGAAGCCCCACATCGGCACGGACGTGCTCATTGACATTGTGCAGAATATCCGCGCGGACATTATCTCACGCGGCGGCGAGGTGCGTTTTTCAACGCGCATGGAGCGGCTCATTCTGGATGACGGCCTGCGCCTTCGCGGCATAGAAATCCATGATGCGCAGGGCCTGCACACGCTGAGCTGTGACCGGCTCATTCTCGCCATCGGCCACTCCGCGCGCGACACTTTTGAGGCACTGCACAAAGCCGGGGTGCCCATGAAGCCCAAGGCCTTTTCCATGGGTGTGCGCATAGAGCACAGGCAATCCGCGATTGACGCGGCGCAGTACGGCCGCGAGCGCGGCGAAAAGCTCCCGGCGGCGGACTACTCGCTCAGCGTCCATCTTCCGGACGGGACAAGCGCCTATACATTCTGCATGTGCCCCGGCGGGCAGGTTTTTGCCGCCGCTTCGGAGGCGGGCGGTGTCTGCACAAACGGCATGAGCTACTCCCGCCGCGACGGGGAGAACGCGAACTCCGCCCTGCTCGTCACGCTGCATCCTGAGGATTTCCCGGACAAGTCCACCCTCGGCGGCATGTACTGGCAGCGCGAGATAGAGCGCGCGGCTTTCAACTATGGCGGCGGAAACTATTTTGCCCCCGCGCAGCTCGTCGGCGATTTTCTCGCGCACAGGGCGAGCAGCGGCGCAAAAGGCGTTGCGCCGAGCTACAGGCCGGGCGTCGTCTGGGGTGAGCTGAGGGATGTTCTGCCCGCGCGCATAAGCCGCGTGCTTGAAAATGCCCTGCCTGAACTTGGGCGAAAGCTCCCCGGATTTGACGCGCCGGAGGCGGTGCTCACCGCGCCCGAAACGCGCTCCTCCTCCCCCGTGCGCATCACGCGCGACGACAGGCAGCGCAGTGCCGTGGCGGGGCTCTACCCCTGCGGCGAGGGCGCGGGTTATGCCGGCGGCATCACCTCCGCCGCCGTGGACGGTATGCGCTGTGCCGAAGCCGTTCTGCGTGACATGGCGGAGGGCGGATAAACGAAAAGCTAAACCCCGGTCTTTCTCGGCCTTAACAATAAATCATAGAGGTTTTGACTATGCAGCTTCGGATAAAAAACTACAGCCGCAGGAGAAAATTTCTGCTTCTCCTTGCCGCGCAGGCGCATATTCTCGCCCTGCTTTTAATCTTTCGCACGCTTACGCGGCAGGGCGGGGCAATGCTGTTCAGGTTCAACATGGGGCTGTCCATAGAGGACGCGGTTATGCTCTTCAATTACGAGACGGCCGTGCTTGCCGCGGTGAGCCTTGTTGTTTTCGCGGCGGTATGTGTACTTGTCTGTGGGCGCACTCTGCGCTATGAGTGGCTCTTCTCCTTTTTAGCCCTCGCTTTCGGGCTGATTTATATGTTCACTGTCACTCCCCTCTCCGTGCCTGACGAATCAACGCACTTTTTGGCAATTTCCGAGTTGACTAACCGGCTTTTCGGCATGCGCAACACCGCTGTCTCCTTCAACGGTTCTGGCTTTGCTAATCAGGACAATGTCTGCTCCGGCTATCTTGCGTTGATGCACGGCCTTTTCGGCAGAGAAGAGCCGCAGTATGTGTCATCGTCCATCATGTCCTATATGTGGACGCTTACATATTCCCTTGAATACGCGCCGCAGGTGCTGGGCTTTGCCCTCGCACAGCTTTTGTCTTTCAACTCCCTTACAATGTTCATGCTCGGCCGCTTATTTAATCTTCTCTTCTTCGTTCTCTGCCTCTACCTCGCGGTGAAGCGCACACCGCGCTTCAAGCTTACGCTTGGTCTTGTCGCGCTCATGCCTATGACCATGCAGCAGGCCGCGTCGCTGTCGTATGACAGCTTTATAAACGCGCTATCCCTGCTGCTGATATCGGCGCTGCTTCGCGGTATTTTCGGTGAGGGCAGGCTGAGTATTTCCGACTTTGCCTTTATCTTCATCCCCGCCTGCCTGCTCGCGCCCGCCAAGGGGATATATTCCCTTTTCATACTGCTGTTTGTGTTCATACCTAATGAGCGGTTTTCCGGCAGGCCGGGCAAGTGGGGCAGCTTTGCCCTGCTCGCGGGAGCCTGTGTTCTGACATTTCTGCTCGTATCCCTCCCGTCCATATTGCGCATAATGAACACCACGCCGCCAAGCTTCGGCAGCGAGGGAGGCAAGAAATATACGCTTGCCTACTTCTTTACAAACCCGCAGGACGCCATCAGCATCTTTGTCAACAGCTTCAATGTCTACCTCGGCACCTGGCTGACGCAGGCTGTGGGGCAGAGTCTCAGCACCTGCTGCCTTGAGCTTCCCACGTGGATAGTTCCCATGTTTATTGTGCTCGCCATTTTGTCCGCGCTCAAGCTTGATGATGACAGCGTATGTCTGCCGCGCGGTATGCGCGCCGTGCTCATTGCGCTCTCAGCCGCGGTCATTCTCGCTTTTATGATGACAATGTTCCTCACATGGATACGCGGCACCGACAAAATAATTGTCGGTGTGCAGGGGCGCTACTTCATTCCGATTCTGCCGCTGCTGTTTATCGCCGTGAACAACAAAACCCTCGTGCTCAAAAAGAATCTGGACAAGGGCATAGCGCTGCTGTCCGTGCTCCTTTCCGCGCGCGCAATACTCGCCATACTCAGCTACACGATGTTCAGGCTGTAGGCCAAAGGAGAAATGCAAATGACAAACTCAATCGGCGCAGGGTGTTTTGACGATACCACTGCGGGCGCGGCCATAGAGATAAAGGCGCTTATTCTCCCCAAGTTTGAAATTGGCGAGATGTCCGGCGGCTTTCCGGGCGAGGCGCAGTATTATTACGAGGCCTATTGCGCGGGCGGCGCGGAGTACGACATCCGGGGCGGGATAGGCGGTCACAAGCTGTATGTTAAAGACGGCATCGCGCTCTATGTGACAGGCTCCGGCAAGGTCAACAGCGCGCTGAGCCTGTACGCGCTGTTGTTCGACAGGCGCTTTGACTTTTCCAGGGCCTATATTCTCAGCACCGGCTGTGCCGGCTCCGCTTACGGCAGCACCGTGATGGGCGACGTTTTTGTCGTCACCGCCGCTGTCGACTTCGACATGGGGCACCACGCCGATATCCGCGACCTGCCCGACGGCGCCGAGACCACGTGGTTTCACGACCCCGGCTTTGACGACTGCGCCCGCAAGTTTTTGAATCCCCGGCTGACAAGCAGGGTATACGAGCTTGTGAAGAATGTAAGAATAGATACCACCGACAAGACCCGCGCCTATATGTCCGCCGCCTTTGAGGGCGCGGACTGGGCCGTGCGCGAGCCCAGGGTACAGAAAGGCACTATCGTCACCGGCGACAACTATTGGAAAGGCGAGCATGGGCACGAAAACGCCATTCTAATGGCCGAGACCTATGGCTGCCCCGACCCCTACGCGCTGACCGACATGGAAGACGCGGCGCTTGCGCTCGCGCTGGACAGGCTGGGCATGCTCGACAGATTCATCATCATCCGCGGCTCCGTGAATATGGACGTATTTATGAACGGCGCGACCGCCGAGAGCCTGTGGGCTGCGGGCGCTGTAGATTCCCTCGCTTCCGAGGAGAGCGCGGAGGCCGCCGATATCTTCGCCACCGCCATGGAAAACATTTTCAAGGTCGGCCGCGTTGTAATTGACGCCATTATCGGCGGGACGTTCTGATACTGATTTCCAATTAAATGCTTTATGTGCAAAGCTAATACACAGCTTGTCAAAAAAGTCTGTTTCAGACTTTTTTGACCGCTTCATCCGCCGAGCATTTTGATGGTATCAAAA
>CAUABY010000082.1 GCA_958427375.1 uncultured Eubacteriales bacterium | reverse complement strand
TTACGTTGTAGCCGACATAGCGCAGATACTTTTCAAGCACATCCTCCATGATGTACGAGCGCAGATTGCCGATGTGCGCAAAGTGGTAAACGGTAGGGCCGCAGGTGTACATCTTGACAATGTCAGGATGATTAGGCACAAATTCTTCTTTTTTGCGTGTTGCGGAATTATAAAGTTTCATATTATATGACCTCTTTAATCAGCATTTTTGAACACGTCGCGATTGACGATAAAGTAGTGTATACCGGAGCCGAGAGTAGTGACAAGGATAACAACAGTGGATATTATATTAACCAGCTCAATCTCGGAGAACAGCAGCATGGCGGAAAGACCCACCATAGTGCAGCCGGTTTTGACCTTGCCGGACCATGCCGCGGCGATAACGCGCCCCTGCTCAACGGCGAGCAGTCTCAAGCCGGACACGGCAAACTCGCGCAGCAGCACAAGCGCCACACACCAGCCGGGCATCTGCCCGTTCTCAATAAAAAAGCACATGGCCGAGAGCACAAGCATCTTGTCAGCGAGAGGGTCCATAAACTTGCCGAAGTTAGAGACCTGATTGTAGTGCCGCGCGATATAGCCGTCCGCCACATCGGACAGACATGCAATTATGTAAACCGCAAGCGCGGTGTACAGGTGCCCGCAGTAGGCCAGCACAAGAAATACCGGGATAAGCAGCATGCGCAGCATAGTTATTTTGTTAGCGGTGGTTTTCATCATGGTTTGCATACCTCCTCGCCGAGGAGTATACCATCCTCGGCCTTTTGAATTAATACGTCAGTCATAGTTCCCTCAGCCGCAGTGCCGGAGAAAACGACCTGCCCGTCAATGTCCGGTGAATCGGCATAGCTGCGCCCGGTTTTCAGTCCGCTCTCAGCGTCGGTGCCGCAGCATAAAACGCGTATGATTTTCCCGACGAAGCTCTCGCAGAAATCGTCCATTATCGGCGCTTGCAGGTTAAAAATGATATCGGCGCGGCGCTGTGCCTCCTCTAAGTCAACGTGCAGCATTTAAGCCGCCGGGGTGCCCTCTTCGGGGGAGAAGGGGAATACACCGACGCGCTCAATACGCGCCTCGCGCAGATAGTCACACAGCTCCTCAAATTCCGCCTCACCCTCGCCGGGAAGTCCGGCAATAAGGCTCGTGCGCAGAACAAGACCGGGGATGCGCTCGCGCAGGGTTTTGAACAGTGCCCGTATCTGCTGACCGTCACCGCGGCGGTTCATGGCCTTGAGTATGCCGGAGTTTATGTGCTGTATGGGTATGTCAAGGTACTTGACTATCTTGTCGTTTGAGGCGAGTTCATCAATGAGCTCATCGTCAAACTGGTCGGGGTATAGGTAGTGCAGGCGAATCCACTCCACGCCCTCAATCTCGGCGAGCCTGCGGCAGAGCGCGGCAAGACTGCGCTTGCCGTAAAGGTCGGTGCCATAGCGGGTTATGTCCTGCGCGATGACGATAAGCTCCTTCACGCCGTGCGCGGCAAGGTCCTTGGCCTCATCCACAATATCCTCCATCCTGCGAGAACGGTAGCGGCCGCGGATATAGGGAATCGCGCAGAAAGCGCAGAAATTGTTGCAGCCCTCCGCAATGCGCAGGTAAGCCCAACCCGGCCCGGTAGACACGACGCGCGGTATCTCCTCAATAGGCGCGCTCTGGTCGGCGAAGAGGCTTACGCGGCGGCCCTCGGTAACAGCGTCAGCCGCGAGCACAATAGCGCCGAAGCTGCCCACGCCTAAAAGCGCGTCAATCTCCGGCAGTTCTTCACCGATGGAGTCCTTGTAGCGCTCGGAGAGACAGCCGGTGACTATTATACCGCCCAGCCGCCCGGCCTTTTTAAGCTCCGCCATCTCAAGAATGGTGTCAATCGCCTCACTCTTGGCATCATCGATGAAGCCGCAGGTGTTGACGATAACGAGATCAGCGCCGTCCGGCTCCGGGACGAGCGTGTAGCCCGCCTCGGTCATAAGGTATAGCATCTGCTCGCTGTTGACAAGGTTTTTTGCGCAACCCAGAGAAATAAGTGCAAAGTTTTTTCCCATTTTCATTCCTCGAATTGAAAGTTCAGGTTGATTGTTCATAGTAATCCGCATCGGCCTTGTGTCTTTCAAGCGCGTGGCGGATTTCGTCCCACTGGTAGCCGCGCCGGTACAGCGCCTGAGAGAGCTTTCTCACGGCGTCGCGGTCGCCGGGATCTTTGAGCCGTGACGTGATAAATCTGTCGATTTTATCATTGCTTTCCGGCATCGCGTCAAGCGCGCCATCCCACAGCTCACGCGAGATGCCGCGGCGGCTCAGCTCCGCGCGCACACGCCCCGCGCCATAGCCCTTGGCGGAGTAGTGGCGCGCAACGGCGGCGGCATAGCTCTCGTCGTCAATTAGCGAGTGCTCTTCAAGCCACTGCACGCAGTAGTCCGCAACGTCTTCGTCCTCGCCCTTGTCGATGAGCTTCTTTTTAAGTTCCGCGCAGGACATCTGGCGGCGGGAGAGATATTCAAGCGCCTTTTCGCGCGCGAGCGCACGGATAGAGGCGGTTTTAAGCTCCTCAATATCCGCCGTGTCAAGCTCGCGCCCGAAATAGAGCCGCATATCAGTTATAACGCTGAGCGTGGACTTGACTTCAGTCCCGTCGCCGAGGATTACAGTCAGGAGGCCGGGGGAGGTCTGGTGTATGTCAGTTATCCGCATTGAAATTAAGCCTTAGCCGCAGCGGGTCAATCCTGGTCGAAGTCAGCGGCGCTCACGTCGACAGCCTTCGCGGCGGATTTCGCTTCGCGCTGTGCGCGCGGGCTGAGCTTGTAGGCGTTTTCGCGCACCTCAAGCTCCACTTTGTCGGCAATATCCGGGTGCAGGCGCAGGTACTCCTTGCAGCCGTCGCGGCCCTGAATACGCTGCCCGTCAATGGTAAACCACGCGCCGGCCTTATCTATAATCTCAAGCTTTACACCGAGATCAAGAATCTCGCCGATTTTGGAAATACCCTCGCCGTACATGATGTCAAACTCAGCCTCACGGAAGGGGGGCGCGACCTTGTTTTTGACGACCTTTGCGCGCGTGCGGTTGCCGACCATCTCTCCGTTGACCTTCAAAGTCTCAATCCTGCGCACGTCGATACGCACGGAGGAGTAGTACTTAAGCGCGAGACCGCCCGGTGTAGTCTCCGGGTTGCCGTACATAACGCCGATCTTCTGACGGAGCTGGTTTATAAAGATAACCGTGCAGTTGTTTTTGGAGATAGCGCCCGCGAGACGGCGCATGGCCTGGCTCATCAGCCTTGCCAGTGCACCCACAACGGTATCACCGACCTCGCCTTCAAGCTCAACGCGCGGAATCAGCGCGGCAACAGAGTCAATGACGACTATATCAATCGCGCCTGAGCGCACGAGCGACTCGGCGATGTCAAGTGCCTGCTCACCGGTGTCCGGCTGAGAAATCAAAAGGCTGTTGATATCCACGCCCAGCGCCTGAGCATAGGCGGGTTCGAGTGCGTGCTCAACGTCAATATATGCCGCCTCGCCGCCCTGCTTCTGCGCGGAAGCGACGGCGTGCAGAGCAAGAGTTGTCTTACCGGAGGCCTCAGGCCCGTATATTTCAATAATGCGTCCCTTGGGCAGACCGCCGATGCCCAGCGCGAGATCGAGCGAGAGTGAGCCTGTGGAGAGCGCCTCAACATTAATGGAAATGTCGTCGCCCAGACGCATAATCGTGCCCTTGCCGTAGTCCTTTTCTATCTTTGCAATTGCGGTTTCCAGTGCTTTTTTCTTGTCGCTGCTGGCTGGCGCGACAATTGCGGGAACCTTTTTCTTTTCAGCCATCCTTAATCCTCCTTATCACATTCTGCCGAATACCACCCTGTCAATGCCGAGGGTGTCTTTCCTGGTGTCCGTGCAGCTGAAGCCTGCGGCCTGAAGCATTTCTCTCACGGCCTGTGCCTGACCTTCGCCCACCTCAAAGAGCAGGAACCCGCCAGGACGCAGAAGAGACTTCCAGTACTTTATAATTGCCTTGTAGAATTTCAAGCCGTCCTCGCCGCCATCGAGCGCCCACACCGGCTCATAGTCCTTGACGGAGGAGTCGAGCGTGTTAATCTCACTCGATACAATATACGGCGGGTTGGAGACTATCACGTCAAAATCACCGATGCCGAGCGGGGGAGATGACAGCGCGTCCGCCTGCATGGTGATGACGCGGGAAATCATCTTTGAGGCGGCCACATTTTTGCGGCATACATCAAGTGCGTTTGCGCTGATGTCAATTGCCACAAGCCGTGTCGCGGGCATTTCGTGCCCAATAGCGCAGGTGATGCAGCCGCTCCCACAGCACAGGTCAAGTATGCGCGCGTCCATTTTCTTCCCGGTCAAAAGCTCTTTCACTGTGTCCACGAGTTTTTCCGTGTCCATGCGCGGGATGAGCACATCCGGCGTTGTGATGATGGGCAGCCCATAAAACTCCCATACCCCGGTTATGTACGCTACCGGCTCTCCGCGCATACGCCGCGCGAGATAGTCTGTCACGGTGTCCTCAATCTTGTTGCTCGCGTACAAATTCATGTCGCGCAGAAGCTGAGGAACGGTTTTCCCGGCGGCGGAGGCCACAAGCAGCTTAGCCTCAAGATTGTAGCTCTCTATCCCTTGCTGTCTCAAAAGGTTTCGTGTGGAGAGATAAATATCGTTATATGTTTTCATTTTTACCTCACTTGCCCCATTCGTCGCTGCCCTTTTCTTCGGGTATAACAAGCTCCATAGCGCGGATGGCGCACTCTATCATGCCGTCGTCCGGCTCATTTGTCGTCATGTGCTGAAGCCATTTGCCCGGCGCGGAGAGCGCGGCGGAAAGGAGGTTGTCGTGCAGGCCGCACCAGCGGTTAATTTCATAGGCGATGCCCACAACAACGGGCAGAAGCAGAAGGTGGCAGCCCATGCGCGCAAAAGTGTTGTCCACGCGGACAACGGAGTTAACAAGTATGCTCACCACCACGACCACGAGCAGAAAGCTTGTGCCGCAGCGTGGGTGGAAGCGGGATTCATGTCGGACATTTTCAACCGTCAGTTCCTTGCCATGCTCATAGCAGAATATGGTCTTGTGCTCAGCGCCGTGGTATGCGAAAAGCCGCTTCACATCCGGCACCATGCAGCAGAGCTTCATGTATACAAGCAGAATAATTATCCTCACAAGACCTTCTGAGAGGTTTCGCGTAAGGTAGTTGACTCTGAGCACGGGGATAAGCCCCACTATCGCGGCGGGGAGAAAGATGAAAAGAAACGCTGCCAGCGCAATGCCGAGCACCACCGCCGTACCAATGATGAGCTTCTGCGCCTTTTCCTCCGGGAAATGCGCCTCTATCCATGCGTCTAACTTGTCCGGCTCACCCTGCTCTTCCAGCGGAATGAGGGAGGCCGAGTAGGTCAGCGCGTTCATGCCGTTGACGAGCGAGGAGAGAAAGACTGCGCAGCCGCGTATGAGCGGCCAGCCCAGTATCGGGTACTTATCCTTTATGAATTTCAGCTGCTCGGTCTTTTCCACAAGACCGTCGGCCGTGCGGCATACTATGGCCTGCTTTTTCGGGCCGCGCATCAGTATGCCTTCCATCAGCGCCTGCCCGCCTATGGATGTGCGAAAGCAGGAACCTGTTTCTTTTTTGCTGTTGGACATATATACTTTCACCTTGGTGTTAAATTAGTTCGCCGTCAGCGGCAGGGTTATGGCAACTCTGCATCCGCCGCCCTCGGCGTTTGTTATGCTCATTTTGCCGTTGTGGCGTGTGATAATCTCGTCGCACACGGAAAGGCCAATGCCGGTGCCGCGGTTTTTGGAGCTGCCCTTGTAGAACTTCTCCTTCACGTGCGGCAGTTCACCCTCCGGGATGCCGTGCCCGTAGTCACGGAAAACAATGTGTACATTTGAAGCGTCGGCCGAGAGCGAGACATCGAGCTGATCCCCGTCGCCGCCGTGCTTCGCAGCGTTGTCGATAAGGTTCAAAAATACCTGCTTGAGCCGCTCCGGGTCGCCGGGGATGAGCGGTATCTCCGCCGGAGGGGCGGTGTAGTTTGTTTTCATCCCGGCCTGCTTGATAAGCTCACCGTAAGTAAAGAGCGCGTCCTCAAGCTCTGCCGCTATGTCGATAAGCTCCACGCGCAGGTTAAAGCGCCCGTCCTGTATTCTCGTGAATTCGAGCAGCTCGGATACCATGCCGGTGAGCCTCTCTGCTTCCTTGGATATTATGTGTATGCCGCGCAGTGAATCGCCCTGCACGGCGCGGTCGTATGCGATGGTCTCAGCCCAGCCGCTTATGGCGGTCAGCGGTGTGCGCAGCTCGTGCGACACCTGCGAAATGAACTCCGTCCTCGACTTTTCGGCCACGGCCACCTTGTCAGACATGTTATTTATCTCAGCGGTCAGACTGCCAAGCTCGTTTTCAAATTTGTCCTCCATTTGCGTGCCGTAACTGCCCTCGGCAATACGCTTTGCAAAGGAGGTGAGCTTGTCAATCGGCTCAGACACAAAACGCCAGAACCACACATTTAGTGCCACGATGTAAAGGCAGATAATAACCATCACCGCGATTCCCCAGCCGAGAAAACTGCGGGTAATCAGCCAGATACCCAGAAGCATCAGAATAACAGCGGCGATGGATGAGGCCATAAGCTGGCCTTTCAGTGTCTTAAACATTAAACTTACTTCCTACACAAAAAATAATGATGCCGCGAAGCGGCGGGACTTATACTAAAATCAGTCAAAAAGCTTTTTTATGCTTTTAATTGAAAATCAGTATCAGTAGCCCCACTTGTAGCCATAGCCCCACACGGTGGTGAGGTATTCCGGCTCCGTCGGGTCGGCCTCAATCTTGATGCGCAGGCGGCGGATGTTCACATCAACGGTCTTGAGCTCGCCTGAGAAGTCGTTGCCCCAGACAGCGGTGAGGATATCCTCGCGGCTCATGGCTTTGCCGGGGTTCTCCATGAAAAGCTTCATCAGCAGATATTCAATCTGTGTCAGCTTCAGTCTCTGGCCGGACTTTTCAAGCGTGCGGTTGCGCGTATTGAGCACGAAAGGCCCGCTTACAATTTCGGTGCTTGCCTTCTCATCTTCGTCAATGCCGAGACGGCGGATAAGCGCGTCAACGCGCGCGGTGAGTTCGGCGGGGGAGAAGGGCTTTGTCACATAGTCGTCAGCGCCCGTCATAAGCCCCGTCACCTTGTCTATCTCCTGACTCTTAGCGGTCAGCATGATAATACCCATCTTCGAGCCCGTCGCGCGGATGCGGCGGCAGACCTCAAAACCGTCGATATCCGGCAGCATAACGTCCAAAAGCGCCATGCAGATGTCGGGATTGACCTTGAGCTTTTCAAGCGCCATCATCCCGTTTTCTGCCTCAATCGGCTCATAACCGCTGCGGCGCAGATTGATTACAACAAAACTGCGGATGTTGGCCTCGTCCTCAAGTACGAGTATCTTCTTCATAATATATAGACAGCCTCCTTTTCCAGAAGTTGAAAAACCTTATCAGCGCATAGTAATTCATACTACTATGTAATAAATTATAACATAGCTTTTACAAAATTAATAGTCAAAGTTTCAAAAAAATTTAGAAAAATTTACACAAAGATGACGAGTTATGTTAACTCCGTACTATTTTATCCCACAAGTACGGTAAATTTCTTTCCAAAATCTGCGAGGAATGATGAATTCGAGAAACTAAAATCCTATAAAAAGCTTTAATGTCTTAAAGCATTTTACAGCGCCGTAGGCGCGGTCTGAATTTAAGCAATAGTGCAGACCGCGCCTTGACAAGACCTGTAAAAGGCGTAAAATATTCATGGTGATTATTTTGAAAAAAGCGATGATATATATACACGGCCGTTATGAGACTGAGCAGGCCGCGCAAAAATACAAAGACAACTGTCAGGGCTATGAGCTGTACGGATTCAGGTATTCAGACAGGGAAAATGCCCCGTGGCTTGTTGATGAGCATCTGAAAGAGCTATATGACAGCCTGCGCGGCGAGTACGACGCGGTGGGCGTTATCGGCAACAGCATTGGCGCGTATTTTGCGATGTACTCACTCTCCGGGCGTGACGTGGAAAAGGCGCTTTTCATCTCGCCGCTTTTTGACGTTGAGGGCAATATTCTGAGCATAATGCGCTATTACGGCCTCACCGAGGCGGAGCTAAAGGCGCGCGGCGAGGTCAAAACCAAGTACGGCAGGCTGCTCTCATGGCCTTATCTGGAGTTTGTGCGAAAAACAAAGCTCAGCTGGAAAGTGCCCACTTACATACTGTACGGGGAGAATGACAGGCTGAACTCCCGCGAGTCTATAGAGCGTTTCGCCGCGGAGCACAGCGCGGAACTGAGCGTGATGCCCGGCGGCGAACACTGCTTCCACACCGAAGAGCAGCTTGCTTTTTTGAATAACTGGATGAAATCGGTGCTGCCGGATTCTTAGAACTGAACGAAACTAAAGAAGTTAAATTAATACGCAACGCA
>CAUABY010000081.1 GCA_958427375.1 uncultured Eubacteriales bacterium | reverse complement strand
CGTTTTGGTGCTGGGCGATACCAACTCCTGCCTCTCGGTTATCGGGGCAAAGCGGCTGCACATACCCATTTTTCACATGGAGGCCGGAAACCGCTGCAAGGATGAGTGTCTGCCGGAGGAGACGAACCGCCGCATTGTCGACATCATTTCCGACGTGAATCTCGCCTATTCCGAGCATGCGCGCCGCTATCTCATCGACTGCGGCCTGCCAAAGGAGCGCACCTATGTCACGGGCTCGCCCATGGCGGAGGTGCTGCACACAAACCTGAAGAGCATTGAGACATCGGATATCCACGCGCGGCTCGGCCTTGAGAAGGGAAAGTACATTCTCCTCTCCGCCCACCGCGAGGAAAATATCGACACCGAGAAAAACTTTGTCTCTCTCTTCACCGCCATCAATAAGATGGCCGGGAAATATGACATGCCCATCCTCTACTCCTGCCACCCGCGTTCGGCAAAGCGCTTGGAGCAGAGCGGCTTTAAGCTTGACCGGCGCGTCATCCGCCACGAGCCGCTGGGCTTTTTCGACTACAACGCCTTGCAGATGAACGCTTTTGCCGTCGTCTCCGACAGCGGCACGCTCCCGGAGGAGAGCAGTTTTTTCACCTCTGTGGGGCACCCGTTCCCGGCTGTGTGCATCCGCACCAGCACCGAGCGCCCGGAGGCGCTGGACAAGGCCTGCTTCATCCTCGCCGGGATTGATGAGCGCTCGCTTTTGCAGGCGGTTGACACCGCGGTCGAGATGAACAAAAACGGAGATTTCGGCATACCCGTGCCGGACTATGTAGAAGAGAATGTGTCGACCAAGGTGGTAAAGATCATCCAGTCCTATACCGGCGTGGTGGACAGAATGGTGTGGAGAAAGTATTGATAATGAAAGTGCTCTATATTGACGTTGTCTGTAAGAGCGGCAGCACGGGGAAAATAGTGCATGAGCTATATACCGCCGCGAATCAGGCCGGAGATACCGCCGCCGTGTGCTATGGGCGCGGGGCTAAGGTTGAGGGAGAGAATGTGTACAAGTTCGGACTCGACTGGGAGACGGTGGCGCATGCTGCGCTCACGCGCCTGACCGGGCTGACCGGCTGCTATTCGTACTTTTCTACTCGGCGGCTTCTGCGTTTTATTGACGAATTTAAGCCTGACATAATACATCTGCATGAGCCGCACGCATATTTCATGAACTTAAAGCCCTTTTTTAACTATGTAAAGGCGCATAAGATACCGCTGGTGTATACCTTTCACTGCGAGTTCGCGTTCACAGGCAAGTGCGGGTTTACAAACGAGTGTGAGCGCTGGAAAAACGGCTGCGGAAACTGCCAGAGGTTGAACGAATATCCAAAGAGCGCGTTTCTGGACTTTACATCCAAAATGTGGCGGGATAAACAAGAACTCCTGACCGGGCTTAACATGCTCATCTGTACACCATCCAAGTGGCTTGCCGGCAGGGTCAAAGAGTCGTTTTTATCGGAGTATGACGTGCGTGTTGTTCCAAACGGCATTGACACGAATGTCTTTTGTCAAAAGGATTATGCCCACCTAAGAAAGAGCCATGGACTTGGAGATGAAAAGGTCGTTCTCGCTGTTGCACCGGGGATTTTGGAGGATACGCGCAAGGGCGGTGCGGAGGTTTTGAAGCTGGCAGAGAGCATGAGAGATGAGAAAGTCCGTTTTTTCCTTATAGGCGCGGACAAGTCTGCGGAGAACTTGCCGGAGAACGTGACAGTGATACAGCGCACGGAAAACCAGCAGGAGCTGGCCACATACTACTCCATGGCGGATGTATTTGTAATTTGCAGCAAAATGGAAAACCTGCCGACGACCTGCCTTGAGGCGCTTTGCTGCGGTACGCCGGTAGCGGGATATGACGCCGGAGGTACCGCGGAGACCGCGCCGGAGGGACTGGGACTATTTTGCCGGTACGGCGATACGGCGGCGCTGCGTGAGAATGTAAAAGCACTGCTTGACAACCCGCCGGAGCCAGAGGCCTTTGCCGCTTTGCGTGAGCGCTATTCTTCCGCACACATGTATGCGGAATACGACAAGATATACCATGAGGTAATTGACAAGGAAAATTCCTTATAATAAAGAGCTTTTTCATAACAGAATATTTTTAGATATATAGCACTTTATATAAGCACAAGGCGATGGAGGAAAAACTATGGGTGACCAGAGAAACGAAAGGAAATTCCAGCGTTGTACCTGCTGCGTCATGGACACGACCGACAGCAAAATAGTCTTTGACAAGGACGGCGTATGCGACTATTGCAACGATTACCACAAAAATATACTGCCGTCGTGGAGGGCGAAACTGGAGGACAAGAGCCTTTTAGCGCGCACGGCAGAGGAGATAAAAAAGAATACTGCGGGTCAAAAGTACAACTGCATAATAGGCCTCAGCGGCGGCGTGGACAGCTCGTATCTGTGCTATGTGGCAAAAGAGCTGATGGGGCTGAACCCGCTGTGCTATGTCTGTGACACCGGATGGAATCTTGAAGCTGCGGACAACAACATAAAGAGAGTGACCGAGGCGCTTGGGCTGGATGTATACACGGAGGTTATCGACAGAGATGAGATGTGCGACTTGCAGCTTGCCTTCTTCAAGTCTCAGGTGCCATATCAGGATCTGCCCCAAGATCACGCCATATTCGCAGGGCTATATAATTTTGCGGTGAAACAGGGGATAAAGTACGTTCTCACGGGTGCGAACAGCGCGACCGAGTGTATTCGTCCGCCGATAGAGTGGGTGTACCAGAATGACCTCAGATTCATCAAAGATATCCATAAAAAATTTGGTACGCGTGAGCTTAAAACATTCCCGATGTGCAGTATGATAAAGTATCGACTATATTACCCCATATTCAAGGGTATGAAGCGTGTTGCGCCGCTGGATATGATAGAGTATGACAAGGAGAAGGTCAAACAGTTCCTTGCGGATAATTATGGCTGGATACCATATGCCAATAAGCACTATGAGGACGTGTTTACCCGCTTTTATGAGGGATATTACTTGCCCCATAAATTCGGATATGACAAGAGAAAGTGCTACCTTTCAAATGAGATACTTGTCGGCACAAAGACGCGCGACGAGGCACTCAAGGAGCTTGAAGAGCCGGGATATGACGAGGCGACTATGCGCGAGGATCTTGAGTACATAGCGGAGAAACTCGGCATAAGCGCGCAGGAGCTTCAGAGCATTATTGACGGCGGGAAGAAGAGTTTCAAAGACTACAAAAACACCTGGGGTATTATTCAGGCGGGTACGGTCATACTGCGCGCGCTGGGCATTGAGAAGAAAAAATTCCGCTGATCTTCCAGCGCTCAGATCTGCCGCTTCACGAATCTTTTGATGCATATGCATATATAGGAGAATGTAATGAGAATAGTACAGCTTGAAGACTTTTTTCACCCTGACGCAGGTTATAAAATAAATATTCTATCAAAATACTTTGCCAAGATGGGGCATGATGTAATCATTATCACGGCAGAACTTGACAAGATGCCGGACTACCTCACAAGCTTCTTTGGCAAGGACGATATAGAGACCCGCGACAGGGAATATGAGCGGCGCTACAATGTGAAGATAGTCCGCCGCCCAATCTGGGCGTATGTGAGCGGCCGCGCAATCTTCAAGGATAACCTTGCAAAACTTGCAAACTCTCTGAATCCGGATGTTTTATATGTACACGGCAACGACACCGCCGCCGGTATGTGGCTTTTGCGGCACAGGCGAAAACTCTGCTGCCCTATGGTTATGGATAACCACATGGTCGAGATGGCATCGCAGAACCCTTTGCGCAAACTCTACCGAAGCTTCTACCGCCATTTTGTAGCGCCGATAATTATTAAAAATAAAATCCCCGTTGTCCGCGCGATGGACGATGATTATGTGGAGCGCTGCCTCGGTGTGCCGCTCTCGCTCGCACCGCGGATATCCTACGGCTCGGACATGATGCTCTTCCATCCGGACAAGGCGGCGGGCGCGCGCTTTCGCGAGGAGAACGGCATTTCAAAGGACGCTTTTGTGGTGCTTTTCGCGGGCAAGTTTGACGAGTCAAAGGGCGGGATGCTGCTGGCGGAGCTGACCTGCCGCGAGATAAAGACCGAGCGGGAGCTTGTGTATGTGATGATAGGCAACGCCGTGGGCGAATACGGCGAGGCGGTGGAGAAGAAGTTTGCCGGGAGCAAGTACCGCGTGCTCCGTCTGCCCACGCAGAAATACAGTGACTTGGCCGGGTTTTATCAGGCGGCGGATTTGGGCCTCATCGCAAAGCAGGCGAGCCTTAACTTTTTTGACATGGAGGCCTGCGGCGTGCCCATGCTAACGGAGGACAATCATCTCAACCGCGCGCGCAGCGACCGTGGCAACGGCTGGCTGTTTGCGCCAGACAGTGTGGATGATTTTGCCGCCAAACTTGAAGAAATAGTCAACATGGATGATGAAGCCCTTGAAAAAGCTGGCGAAAATGCGTATAATTACGTCAAGACCTATTACAACTATGACGATATAGCCCGGCAGTACATTGAAATCATACAAAGAGAGTACGACAGGGCGCATGCGTGGGGAGAATAAATGAATATTCTTGTCATTGCGGCACAGGGGCTGTATGCGGATTACTCAGCATCCTTTGTGCATGGGCAGGTAAAGGAATATGTGCGCGCGGGGCATAAAGTACGCGTGATTGTGCCGGTTGCCGCGGGAAAGGCGACTAATGCTGTTAAGCGTTTGAGCAGACCGATAGTGCGCGCTGTTCAGGATGGAACTGAAATATTCTATATACGATATCTCTCGCTCGGACACTTCGGTGAAAATACTTTTAATCCCAAATCTGCGGAGAAAACAGTGCGCTTTTATAAGAGAGCTCTTTTGAAGGACTTTAAGCCTGATGTTATACATGCCCATGCAATTTTCTTTGCGGGGAATATCGGAAGAGTTTTGAAGGCTGTTTGTAAAGTGCCACTTGTGATAACAACTCATGGCGGTGATACAGACCTCGCGCTTTTGCCGGATAAAACTGTGGAGGCAAGAGCCATATGTGACAGCGCTGAGTGCGTTGTTGCCGTGAGCGATGTGTATGTGGAAAAAACGCGCCGTATTGGCAGCCACACAGAGATACAGTGTATTTTGAACGGCTTCAATATCCAAAACGTCTGCCCCGGAACGAAGAAAAAGCACAGCCTTATTCAAGCCTGTTACCTTATTCCAAGAAAGCATGTTGAATTGAGTATAGTGGCCGCTTCGGCACTGCGTGAAAAATATCCGGATATTTCGCTTACCATTGTGGGAAACGGCGTGGAGCAAGAGCGCCTTGAAAAGCTGACAGTGAAGCTTGGAATGACTGATGCTGTTGACTTCTGCGGCTTCCTGCCAAATCAGGATGTGCTGAAGAAGATGGCCGAGAGCGAGATCTTCGTTCTGCCAAGTGTCGATGAGGGCTTTGGCATAGCTTATATTGAGGCCATGGCATCGGGATGTATAACTATAGGCACCGAGGGAGAGGGCATTGGCTCCGTTATAAGATCCGGAGAGAACGGTTACCTAGCACCAGCAAATGATGCAGGTGCTATATCCGCTATTATAGACCGCTGTTTTGAAGAGCCGGACAAGGCCAAGGAAATTGCTCGGCGTGGCATGGAAAGCGCGCGGGAACTGACATGGGACAGAAACGCCCGGCAGTATCTGGAGCTTTTTGAAAAACTGCTGAGAGGTGCCCGGACAGAATGACGCTCATAATCGGTCTTTTATTTCAATGTTGCGTTATGCCTCGTGCTCTATGCCTTGCTCTATATGGCCGCTTGTCATACAGAATTTTTCAAATGTGGCTGTGAAAAACCCTCATCTTTTGGCTGCCTGCGGACTGGAAGCCGAAGTGGATGTTATCGCTAACCAGTTTGCTGTTCGTGTGAACTGTTGTTTCCTGCGTGAGCTTTTAAAATTTGCCGGATATAATCACACTGGGAATTCAGGTTATACTTGGCGTTGTAATTTATGCCGGCAGTTCAAAGCTTCTGCGTTTTGAAAACTTTGATTATGTACTAAATGCAGCTAAATCCTTGCTGAAAAAATAGAGGAGAAAAATATGAGAGTTTGTGTTGTTGGAACTGGATATATCGGCCTGCCGACGGCGCTGATGCTGGCCTCGCACGGGGTTGAGGTTGAGGCGGTCGGACACCGGCAGGAGACTGTGGACAGACTTGAGCGCGGCGACGTGACCTTTGAGGAAAAAGGCCTGCCGGAGCTCTTTACTGCCGCGCGTGAGAGCGGGAACATACACTTTCGCTGTGACTACCCGGCGGAGGACTTTTACATCATAACCGTGCCCACGCCCTACCTTGCCGACAGCAAGAAGGTGGACGCAGCCGCCATCGTGGACGCACTGCACCATGTGCTTGCTCACTGCAATGACGGCGCTGTCGTGGTGGTCGAGTCCACAATCTCGCCGGGTACTATTGACCGCGAGGTGCGCCCGGTCGTGGCGGAGAGCGGGAAAACCGTGCATCTTGCCCACGCGCCGGAGCGTATTATCCCCGGCAACATGCTAAACGAGCTCATCCACAACTCCCGCACCATCGGCTGTGACGAGCTCGCCGTGGGTGAGAAGATTCGCGATGTGTACCTCTCTTTCTGTCAGGGCGACATCGTGATAACCGATATCAAGACTGCCGAGATGACCAAGGTCGTGGAGAACACCTTCCGCGACATCAACATAGCCTTCGCCAACGAGCTTGCGCGCATCTGCCGCAAGGGCGGGATGGATGTGAACGAGGTCATACGCATTGCCAACAAGCACCCGCGGGTGAACATCCTCCGGCCCGGCCCCGGCGTCGGCGGGCACTGCATATCCATTGACCCCTGGTTCCTCGTGGGCGATTTCCCGGAGGAGGCGCGGCTCATCAGAACGGCGCGCGAGATAAACTCCTCTATGCCGGAGTACGTGCTGGGCAGAATTGAGAGCATCATGCGCGAGCATGGGCTGACGGACTACTCCCGCGTCGGCCTCTACGGCCTGACCTACAAGGAGAACGTGGACGACACGCGCGAGAGCCCGACCTTACAGCTTCTGGACGTGATGGTGCGGCGCGGCCTGCCCGCACCCATAGTCTATGACCCGATGGTGTCGGCCAAGAAGGCTGAGCGCCAGTGCTTTGATTATGATGAGTTCCTCGCGGGCAGTGACCTTGTGGTGCTGCTCATCGGCCACAAGCACATAAGAGAAAACCTTGACAGCCTCAAGGGGCGGCTTGTGCTCGACACGAGGAGCATAATCACGGACGCAAGCGCCTACAGCTTATAAGTTTATAAACTAATTCTCCCTGCATTTTGCAGGGAGAAGCCGTATATTGGTATAGAAAGTATAGTATGAAGAAAATAATGCTGGTTTTCGGCACAAGGCCGGAGGCTATAAAAATGTGTCCGCTTGTGAACGAGCTGAAAAAACGTTCCACGGCGGAGGTTATAGTGTGTGTGACGGGTCAGCACCGGCAGATGCTTGACCAGGTGCTGGAGGCTTTCGGCGTTGTGCCGGACTACGACTTGTCCATTATGAAAGACAAGCAGAGCCTCTTTGACATCACGACGAACATTCTAAACCGCATAAAGGCGGTGCTGGAGGAGGCGCGCCCGGATGTTGTGCTCGTCCACGGCGACACCTCCACCACCTTCGTTACGGCGCTGGCGTGTTACTACATGCGGATACTGGTAGGTCATGTGGAGGCGGGGCTTCGCACATATGACATACGCTCGCCCTACCCGGAGGAGTTCAACCGCCAGGCCGTGAGCATCATTGCGGACTACAACTTCGCGCCGACCGAGCTGTCAAAGGGAAATCTCATCCGCGAGGGCAAGAAGCCGGAGACCATATACGTCACCGGCAACACCGCCATAGACGCGCTCAAAACCACCGTGCGCGCCGATTACAGCCACCCGGAGCTCGACTGGGCGGCGGACAGCAGGCTCATCATCATCACCGCGCACCGCCGCGAAAACCTCGGCGCGCCGATGCACAACATGTTCCGCGCAATCCGCCGCATCATGGACGAGCACCCGGACGTAAAGGCGATTTACCCCATACACATGAACCCCGTTGTGCGGCAGGCGGCGGCAGAGGAGCTGGGCGGCTGTGACAGAATACACATAATTGAGCCGCTGGACGTGCTCGATTTCCACAACTTCATGGCGAAGAGCTATCTCATACTCACCGACAGCGGCGGCATACAGGAGGAGGCGCCAAGCCTCGGCAAGCCCGTGCTTGTGATGCGCGACACGACCGAGAGGCCGGAGGGCATAGCCGCCGGGACGCTGAAGCTTGTCGGCACGGATGAGGAGACAATTTACAGAGAATTCAACCGCATGCTCACGGATGAACGTGCCTACCGCACAATGGCGCATGCTTCCAACCCCTATGGCGACGGCCACGCCTGTGAGAGAATCGCGGATTTGCTGCTGAGAGACAGATAAAAAAGAGAGGAGGAAGCGCAATGCGGGAATATTTTCACCTTGACGACGG
>CAUABY010000080.1 GCA_958427375.1 uncultured Eubacteriales bacterium | reverse complement strand
CCTTTCCGGCAGAGCCAGTTTTCTTGTCCAACTCATTTTTAAATGTGAATTGGTCAGATAAAAGCTCCATCAAATTATGATTAGTGTTCCACAGCGCCTGAATAATTGAGCATTTGCCGCACTCACATTCACCCTCCAGCTCAAGAAACTCTCTTGAAAGATTACCCCAGTCATTGAATTTGAAACCGAGTATGCGCTTGATTTCGTCCGGACTCAGCCGGGCGCTGTAAACTTCTTCTATCCTTTCTTTTAAGAACTTTTTGTCATTGCCGTATACCGTGCCCCAGAATATAATATCCTCAATCATTTTCTGGCTGGAGTCAGCAAATACTGCATCTCCCAGTATGCCATAAAATTTATTTACGGAGCTCAGAGAAGAATTAAAGCCATTGTCAATGCCGCTGATGACCACATCTTCCTTTGAGGGAATAAGTGAGGAATTGTAAAGATAGTCCTTTAGCATTTTCATGGTCACGCGCTTCCCGCGGCAGAAAAGCTTTGTGTAGATATCCTGCTTTACGGAGACGGAGGGTTTTTCACCGTTTATTCTGAGGTTGTTCAGCTCATTGAGAACCATGAATTTTTCATAGAGCAGAGAACATTTTGGTAATGTGCGCTCGCCGTTTATGTAGGTGCAGTGGCGCACCATGCGCTCAATGAACTTTTCCGCGGCGGCTTTCGTGTCAATTTTCTGCTCAAAATTCCATGGGTATACGCGCCCGATTTCCTCACCGGCACGGCGAGTTGCCCAGATGTTGTATCCCTTTTCTCCGGCATGATTTTTGCCTATAGGCCCGACATAGTAGGGAATACGGAACGTGAAAAGCTGTATAATGCGCTGGGAAACCGTCAAATCATACTCGTCTTTCTCCAGCAGGAAAGGCAGGTATTTTTCCGCCTGTCGTAAAATTGCTTTCATTTCCGCGGCGTGGAGCTGGTTTGGAATTACGCCGTTTTCAAAAGTGAGCTGTTTGGGGAGAAGGGAGGAATCAGTTGCTTTTGCCAAAAGGTATTGAACATCCGCATCGTCCTTAGGAAGCGTTTCAAGAATTTTTTTCATGCTTTTGCAGAAAACTTCTGAGCTGCCGTCCTTTACACCTCTCCGTATCTTGGCGCCTGAGTTCACACTGCCGACATATGCACTGTAGCTCCCCTCATCCATTTTCCTGAATACTTTGTCGTAAGAAGCCATGTCATATTTTTTGAGCACATACTTCAGCTTTTTCAAATCATCAGCATGTTCTTTATATAGCGCAACACGCGCCTGTGAAAGGTATTTATAGCCTTTCATGATAGACGAGAGGA
Organism: uncultured Eubacteriales bacterium; assembly: GCA_958427375.1. Taxonomy (GTDB): domain Bacteria; phylum Bacillota; class Clostridia; order Oscillospirales; family Oscillospiraceae; genus Limivicinus. The sequence goes on along the minus strand of CAUABY010000080.1, from coordinate 7,254 downwards.
GACCTATATCATGCAGTTCCTTAGCGGCATCAATCAGAGCATAGTTTTCACCGAGCAGCTTGCGCCCCTCAGCATCCTGCTCTTCATAACTGCTGTCACGGAAGCCGATGCTCATCTTTTTGTTCTCTTCGTCAATAAACTCAGCCCCATAGATGTCTATTAGTTTAGTACTCAGCCCGCATATAAGGTTTATGAGCGCATATATGGGTTTGCAGGTTTTTTTATCAATTGCGAGGTATTGGCAAATGTTTTTTGCCTTATCTGTTCTGGACACACCTTTATCGCCGAGCAGACTTTCAAGGCTTACAGCGTCAACACAATCAGGCTGAGCCTCAGGTGGGAAAGAGATGCCGAGCTCGCTTGCGGTGTAATAGAAATTAGAGTACGCCTCGGCAGTGTCGGCAAGCGGCTTATCACTGCTCAAAGAGTCATTTAGAAAATGCCCACGGTGTTTGAACATGTTGGCGAGAGCGAGATATACAAGGCGCACATCGTGCGGCTCGTCAGAATCAATCAGTTCACTGCGCAGGTGAAAAATAGTGGGGTACTGAGCATAGTACTCTTTGTCTGTATAGCCCTTGTCCGCAAAAACAGCATAGGGCTGTTTATTGTCACGGTCCTCCAGATGATACTTGCTTTCATCTAAGCGCGCATAAAAGCCGGGGTCGACTTTGGCAATTTCATCGGCGAAAAGCTCACGAAGTATGCCGAGCCGCGCAACTTCGCGCTGTCTGCGCCGACGGGAGATGCGGTTTGTGCGCCTCTCAACTGCGGTATCTGCTTTGTCAAAAGTGCGTGAACACCAGTAATCCTTGCCCTTTACACGGTACAGCTTGTAATTTTCATCGGTTACTGCCAATCCGACTGAGTTTGTGCCCATGTCAATCCCAACATACATTTTCTTTTCCATATTCTTTATCTCCTGTCAGTTTTGTAAAATTCTCTTGCATTTTATCTCTGCGCGTGGTAGAATGACTACACTTACAAGGTGAGTGCAAATAAGGTTTAACCGAAATTGTTTACCTGCATTGTGCAGTATAAGAAAGACCGCAAGGTCTTTTCTTATTTTAAATATTAAGCTAACTGCATTATAACATAAAATGGTGAATTTGGAAAGAATAACTTCCAAATTAAATAAAATGCCCATAATATGACGAAACGCCTCAAATCCAGTAAATCAGATTTGAGGCGTTGGTCTATGTGAGTAAATTCACAGCGTGGTATTGCTGCGCTCAAGCCATTTTCCTTTCCACGCATATAGTATCATCAACACCATGCCCAGAGCCCAGGAGATGGGATAGACCATGTAGATACCGTCAATCGTGCTGAAGAACGGCAGAACGAATTGCAGCCATATAATACGGAACACGCACAGCGAGATGAGAAACACTGCCATGGGCTGAACGGTTTTGCCTGTGCCGCGTATTGCACCGGCAAGGCCGTGCATCACGCTCAGCAGGGCATAGAACGGGCAGAAGTAGCGCATCGCAAGCTTACCATAAGCGATGACGCTTGCGTCATTTACGAATAGGCGCATAATCTGATCGCCGAAAACCAGGAGCAGTACGCCGGTGATAATGGTGTATATTATACCCATCAGAAGCGTAATGCTTATGCCGCGCTTAACGCGGTCAAGCTTTCCGGCACCAAAGTTTTGTCCGGTAAAGGTTGTCAGCGCCATGCTGAAGCTCGAAACGGGCAGAATATTGAAGCCGTCTACTTTCAAGTATGCGCCATAACCCGCCATTGCCGCAGAGCCAAAGCGGTTGACACTCGACTGCACAAGCACATTGGAAAACGAGATGACCATGTTTTGTATACCGGTCGGCAGGCCGACTTTAACGATACGCCCAGCCATGCGTTTTTCAACCTTGATTTGCTTGAGCTCAACCCGGTACTCGGCCTTGACGTGCATAAGATACGCGAGCGCAAGGACGCTTGAGACAAGCTGGCTGATATCGGTTGCGAGTGCCGCGCCGGCAACGCCCATATCCAGCAGACCGACAAAGATGAGGTCGAGAATGATGTTGATAATAGAAGCACAGCCGAGATACAGCAGTGAGCGCTTTGAGTTGCCGACGGCGTTCAGTATACCGGAGGCCATGTTGTAGACAACGCCAAAGAGAATACCGCCGAAGTAAATCTGCATGTACGACGTTGAGTCGGCAAAAACATCATCAGGCGTGTTCATCCAGTGCAGTATAGGCGCGGCGAGCACAATACCGGCAGCGGTGAGTATAAGCCCCAAAATGACCGCGATGGCAAGTGCGGTATGTACAGCGGAGTGTACTTTCTCATGCTCCTCCGCGCCAAGATACTGCGAGACGATAACGCCAGTACCGACCGACGCGCCCATGCTGAACGCTATCAGCAGATGGATAAGTGAGGTGCTCGAACCGACTGCCGCCAGTGCGTTGCTGCCGACAAAATTACCGACAATTATGGAGTCGGCCGTATTATACAGCTGCTGAAGCAGATTGCCCAATATCAGCGGCACAGAAAAATAAATTATCTGCTTTGCGATATTGCCCTCTGTCATCAGCAGCGTGGAATCCGATTTTTCTCTCATACCTGTTCCTCTGTGAAAATTACACATGATATATATGGTGCTTTTGTTTAGTTTTACTATTATACAACCTCCGCCGGGCATGTCAAGAGGATGCAACCCAAAAACTTGGCAAGTTAAAAAAGTTAATACTTTTGTATAAATATAGCAAAAAAGAAACTCTCAGTATAGAGGGTAAGCGCGGTTATTTTATGTTTTCACCCGCGCAGAAAGTCCAGCACACGCTCGTTGAAAGTTTCGGGATTATCGCGCGCAATAAAGAGGGTGCCCTCAATAATGCTCAGCTCCGCATCGGGGATGTTGGCAGCGATATAGCGGGTGTGGGCGTCTTTCATCATGTCATTTGTGCCTGCGAGAACGAGGGTTTTGGCCGCGATTTTACTGAGTTCCTCAACCTTTATGTTGGGCTCATTGACCATGAGGTTGAGCATCTCAATGTTGTGCGCGGCCTCCGGCGATTTGCCGCCGAAAAGCGTAGCCACGCGATAGCCTATCTCAATGGGGAACTGACTGCGCAGCTTCACGCCGGAAGTGTCGAGGTTTGCCCCGTCGACTATAAGCTTGTCCACACGCTCAGGGTGACGGATAGCGAACATGAGCGCGATGTTGCCTCCGTCAGAAAAGCCGAGAATGTGCGCCTTGTCTATGCCGTGCTCGTCCATGAAGCCGCAAAGATCCTCGGCAAAGCCACGAATCGTAAATGGCATTACGCCGCGCGGTGTCTGCCCGTGGCCGCGGGTGTCGAGCGCATAGACGTGATAATACTCAGCAAAAACGTCAAACTGGTTGACAAAATACGTGTAATTCTGGCCGTTTCCATGCAGCAAAATCAGCGCGTCGCCGCTGCCTTTTTCGATGTAAGCGTGCTTGATGTCCATAGTTTTACCTCTCATAAAATCTGAATTAATATTATGTCGGATATGAATATAGAATACACGTAAAAGTAATTTGTGTCAAACAAACTCGGAAAAAGTGCTTACTTATTTATCTTACCCGAAACAGTAGATTTTCCGGCAATTTAATGATATATTTTAATGAAGTACGGAGGAAAACCACATATTCCGCGCGTCGATGAAAAATTTTCAGGGAACATGACAGCCTGCGGTCATGTTTGCTGTGTTATCCTTGATGAAAAGAAAGGAAGTCTTTCTTATGAAGCTGGATAGACTGATAGGCATACTCTCGGTGCTTTTACAAACGGACACGGTAACGGCTCCCGAATTGGCAGAGCGCTTTGAGGTTTCGCGCCGCACAATAAACAGGGATGTTGAGTCGCTGTGCAAGGCGGGCATACCAATTGTCACCACACAGGGCGCGGGCGGCGGCATTTCCATTATGGACAATTACAAACTTGACAAAACGCTGCTTACAAACGGAGATATGAGGGATATTCTGGCGGGTTTAAGGAGTTTGGACAGTGTGAACGGCACAAAACGTTACGGGCAGCTCATGGAGAAGCTCTGGGCGGGTTCGTCTGACTTTTTAATAGGCGACCAGACAGTGCTGATTGACCTTGCATCGTGGTACAAGCAGTCTCTTGCGCCGAAAATAGACGTAATACGAACTGCTATTGACGAATGCCGCCCGCTGAGTTTTCAGTACTATGCACCAGACAGGGAGGGGCGGCGAGAGATTGAGCCGTGCTACCTCATCTTCCGCTGGTCAAACTGGTATGTATGGGGCTGGTGCCGCCTGCGCGGAGACTACAGGCTATTCAAGCTGAATCGTATGGAGGCGCTTGAGCTGTCGGCAAGCGTCTTTGAAAAGCGCAAAGCCCCAATGCCGGATTTATCTAATGAGCGGATTTTTCCGGGCGGACTGCATGTGAAGGCCGTCTTTAAGCCGGAATGTAAATGGCGGCTCATTGAAGAATTTGGCACGGACTGCTTTGTGGAGCAGCAGGATGGAAGCCTGCTGTTCTCGGCGGATTACACGGACAAGGAAAATCTCCTTACGTGGCTCATGTCATTCAGGGAGAAAGCAATACTTCTTGCGCCAAAGGAATTGCGGGACGAATTGGTTATTTCCTTGAAAGAAATATTACGGCAATATGGAGAGAGTTAAAATGCGTTATAATTGGCTGGACGAATATCTGATAAAAAAGCGCAGTGTGACGAAAGATTTACAGCAGAGCTGGAATTGGATCCGCTATATGATTGGGGGCAAAATGTTTGCCGCTGTCTGTCTGGATGAGCAAGACAAGCCGGTTTATATCACCTTGAAATTAATGCCCGTTGAGGGAGAGTTTCTGCGCGAACAGTATGAGGACATTATCCCCGGCTATTACTGCAATAAACAGCACTGGAACTCTATAAAGGCTGACGGAAACGTCCCGGATGAGCTGCTGAAGAAAATGCTGGACAAGTCGTATGCACTGGTGCTTGAGGGCTTTTCAAAGAAGCGACAGCGTGAAATTTTAGAAAGCGGTGCCGATGGGACCGACTGCGCGACACGGCAATGACGGATGAAGAATTTGCCGTAGGCATCAAGGCACATATATATAATCTGAAAGGGGAGTAAGCAAATGGCGGTTGATTTAAAAAAGGAGTATAAGGAGTTTTACCTGCCGCCGAAAAAGCCCGGCATCGTCGCACTGCCGCCGGCAAACTATATAGCGGTGCGCGGAAAGGGAAACCCGAACGAGGAAGAAGGGGAGTACAAGACCAGCATTGGCCTGCTGTATGCAATAGCCTTTACCTTGAAGATGAGCAAAAAAGGCAGTCATCAAATTGAGGGCTATTATGACTATGTTGTGCCGCCGCTGGAGGGGCTCTGGTGGCAGGAGGGGAGAGCGGAGCTTGACCTTTCCAGAAAAGAGGACTTTTGCTTTATCTCAATGATACGCCTGCCGGATTTCATCAGCAGGGCGGATTTTGAATGGGCCATTGCTGAGGCGGAGGAGAAGAAAAAGCAGGATTTCAGTAAGGTGGAATTTTTCCCGTATGACGAGGGACTGTGCGTGCAGTGTATGCACATCGGCCCCTATGACTTGGAGCCCGCAACAATAGCCGCCATGCACGATTATATTGAGCAGCATGGCTGCGCGCTGGATATAACGGACAAGAGAATGCACCACGAGATATATCTCTCCGACCCAAGAAGATGCAAGCCCGAAAAATTGAAAACCGTGCTTCGCCACCCGGTGATAAAAATATTATAAAAACGCACACAAAAAACGCACACAGCGAGTGATTTTGGTAGTATCACTCGCTGTGCGCGTTTTCATATGCCGCGCGTATATCATCCGGCAAGCGCTCAGGTATAATAGCTTTTAAGCGTTCTTCGCCGCCGTCCTTTATCGCCTGCTCATAATACCAGCACTTGAATTTCAGCATGTCCAGGACCTTGTTCATGTGCTCCATCTCGGCCTCAAGGTGCTCTTTCTGCTCTTCAAACAGCGCTTTGCGCATGGGATATGTGGACGCGCCCTCCGTACACCAGTCCATGAAGTTTTTTATGTCCTTTATCTCCAAGCCGGACTTTTTCAGGCAGTCAATGATGCGCAGTGCCTCTAATTCTGTGCTGCCGAATTTCCGTATTCCTGAAACGCGCTCCATGCCCGGAAAAAGCCCCTGCTTATCATAGTAGCGCAGGGTAGAAACAGGCAAATCGAACATTTTAGATACTTGCCCAATTGTATACATATTAAAACCCTCTTCATCAAAAAATGCTTGACCTAAAGTCAAGTTTAGATATTATAATAAGCCTATCACAACAGCAAACTAATTTCAATACAAGCAGGGAGATTTTTATGAGCAAGAATATCTTGGTTATTTCATCGTCGCCGCGCAAGGGCGGTAATTCGGAAACACTGGTGGATTCGTTCGCAAAAGGCGCGGCGGAGGCCGGAAACAGGGTTGAGATAATCCATCTGCGTGAAAAGCAGTATGGCTTTTGCAAGGGCTGTCTGGCCTGCCTCAAACTCGGCCATTGTGTAACACAAGATGATGCGGTGGAAATCGCGGCGAAGATGCACGACGCGGATGTGCTGGTTTTTGCAACGCCGGTTTATTATTACAGCGTATCTGGACAGTTAAAGACCATGCTTGACCGTGCAAACCCGCTCTTTGACACGGACTATGCCTTCATCGAGGTTTACCTCAGTTGGTCATTTTTTGCGGACAGTTCAATACATACCTGTCTGCTTCGTTCTCTGCGCCTACGTTTCGTTTCTGTCCCTTGAACCTTTCTTATCTTTTCCCTGCACTCTGGACAATACTTTGATATTCCCACGAAAAAAGCGGGAGTATGTAATGCCGCCAATCCCACGCCTGTCAAGAACAGGTTTCTTTTTCGGGCGGTGACTGTCACGATTGGAGATACTTCCTCATTTCTGCCTTGACCTTTCCCCTTGCAACTGAAACAGACTTTTGAATTGCGGAAGCGGTGCAATGCTCCATCTGCCGAAACTCAATAAAGAACTGTTCGGATACCTCTAATTCGTGGTTGCCGCCTTGCCCATCCTTGAAGCTGATAAAATACCTTGTACCGTTTTCAGAAGCTTCCTCTCGAAGCATATATGTCTTAACTCGGTATGCCATTATGTTTTCCTCCTGCGAAAGAAATAGGGCGAGAGGCTTTTGACTTCTCACCCCATAGCCCGCAGGAGAATGTAATTTCTTCCCTTACCGTTTAAAGGCTTTCAGCTTTTTCCGCAGATGGTCTAAGCTTGCATAGATAGCTCCTGT
>CAUABY010000079.1 GCA_958427375.1 uncultured Eubacteriales bacterium | reverse complement strand
GGCGTTCTTGTCCACCTTCATCGGGCGGTGCTCGGCGCAGAGCACGATGCAGTGCTCATTATAGTAGACATAGGGCGAGTACTGGAAGAACCAGTCCTCCCCGCCGATTTTAATGGGGATTATGCGGTGGTTTTCGCGCGCGGGATAGTCGGCGCGGCCGCTGTAACCCTCCGCCTCGCGGCAGAGCTGACACTTGGGGTAGCCGCTGGACTTGGCCTTGCCCGCGGCGGCAATGGCCTTGGGGTCTTTCTCCGGCTTGGAGAGGTTTATGGATATCTCAAGCTCGCCGTACTCGGTCTGCGCTTTCCAGCGCAAATCGCGGCGGATGCGGTAGCGGCGGATGTAGTCCGTGTCGCCGCTGAACTTATAGTACCAGTTGGTCGCGGCCTTGGGACTTTCGGCATAGAGGCTCTGGAATTTCTCTATCACCTGCGACGGGCGCGGCGTGATAAGCCCCATGAGCCTTGTGTCGAGCAGGTCGCGCGCGGTAACACCGCCATCGCACACGCCCTCGCGCTCCGCCCAGTCGAGTATGCGCGCTAAGATATCCTCAAGCTCCTCACCGCGCGGCAGCTCAGCCTCCGGCGCGTAAGCATCCAGCCCAAGCACGGCGAGCACAGAGTTTACCGCCCAGCTTCTGTCGCTCTCCTCTATCAGGCGCTTGTTGATGCCGTACTGCACCAGTGCCGCAATATCATTACTTATCATAGCCCAATCCCCCTGTTTATTTATAAGTATTATTATAAATCTTATTTATTTGCCTGCTTAATAGATAGAGATATGCGGTGCTTTTTCTCATCCACCTCAAGGACAACAACTTTAACCGTGTCGCCTACCGACACGGCCTCGCTCGGATGGCGGATGAACTTATTGCTTATCTGCGACACGTGTACAAGCCCATCCTGATGCACACCTATATCCACGAACGCGCCGAAGTCAATAACATTTCGCACTGTGCCCATAAGCTCCATGCCGGGTTTGAGGTCTTTAATCTCCAGCACGTCCTTGCGCAGGAGCACCGGCGGCAGCTCGTCGCGCGGGTCACGGCCGGGCTTTAAGAGCTCCGACACTATGTCATTAAGCGTCGGCTCGCCCACGCCGCAGTCCGCGGCGGCCTTTGCCGCGCCGATTGCCTGCACGCGGCGCGGAAGCTCGGCTATATTGCCCGATGCCACGTCAGCAAGTGTGTAACCGCAAAGCTCCAAAAGCTTCTTCGCCGCGGCGTAGCTCTCCGGGTGTACCGCCGTGTTGTCAAGCACCTGCCTGCTCTCCGGCACGCGCAGAAAGCCCGCGCACTGCTGGAATGCCTTGGGGCCGAGCTTCGGCACCTTGTTTATCTGACTGCGGCTTGTAAACGCGCCGTTTTCCTCGCGGTAGATGACGATGTTCTTCGCCGTGGTTCTGGTCAAGCCGGAGACACGTTGCAAAAGCGATGGTGATGCGGTGTTTATATCCACGCCGACCGCGTTCACGCAGTCCTCCACCACACCGTTGAGGCTCTCCTCAAGCTTGGCCTGCGGCATATCGTGCTGATACTGTCCCACGCCGATGGCCATGGGGTCAATTTTCACGAGCTCCGCCAGCGGGTCCTGCAAGCGGCGCGCGATAGACACCGCCGAGCGCAGGTTCACGTCATAATCCGGGAATTCCTCCGCCGCAAGCTTTGATGCGGAGTAGACCGACGCGCCCGCCTCGTTGACAATGGCATAGGACTGCCCGCCGCCGAGGGAGTGAAGCATCTCGACGGTCATCTGCTCGGTCTCACGCGAGGCGGTGCCGTTGCCGATGGCTATGTGCTCCACGCCGTGCTTACGGATGAGCCCGGAGAGCGTGCGTATAGCTTCGGCCTTGTGCCTGTCGCTGAAGGTGGGGTAGACCACCGCCGTATCGAGCACCTTGCCTGTGCCGTCGACGATGGCGACCTTGCAGCCGTTGCGGTAGCCGGGGTCAAGCCCCATTGTGACCTTGCCCTTGACGGGCGGCTGCATCAAAAGCGGCTTGAGATTGAGCGCGAAGTTCCTGATTGCGCCCTCGCAGGCCATATCCGTCAGCGCGGCGCGCTCCTCGCGCTCCATCGACGGCCAGATGAGCCTGTCAAAAGCGTCGTCCGCCGCCGCGCGCAAAAAGGCCATAGCGCTGCTGCCGGGCACAATGACTGCGCGGCGCACACGCTGCAGGGCAAGCTCACGGTCAAGCTCGATTCCGGCCTTGAGCATGCCCTCCTTCTCGCCGCGGTTTATGGCGAGCACCTGATGACCCTGCACGCGGTCAACCCGCTGGCGGAAGTCATAATAAAGCCGATACACAGAGTCCTCCTCCGTGGCGGCCTTGGAGACAAGGCTCGCGCTGCTTTCTATAAAACTGCGCAGCTTACTGCGGATATCCGCGTTGTCGGAGATATCCTCCGCGATGACGTCGGCCGCGCCGGCAAGCGCGTCCTCCGCCGTCTCCACGCCCTTTTCAGGGTCGACATAGCCGCGCGCGAGTTCCTCCGGCGCGGGCGTGCCGGGCGCTTGGGCAAGGATGGTCTCCGCCAGCGGCGCGAGCCCCTTTTCCCTTGCGATTGTCGCGCGTGTGCGGCGTTTGGGCTTATACGGGCGGTACAGATCCTCCAGCGCGGCAAGGGTCTGGGCGTTGTTGATGGCGGCGGAGAGCTCCTCAGTCATTTTACCCTGCTCGGTGATGGAGCTTTTGACCGTTTCGCGCCTGTCCTCAAGGGAGCGCAGGTATTCAAGGCGCTCCGCCAGTGTGCGCAGGGCGGTGTCGTCCATCGCGCCGTGCATCTCTTTGCGGTAGCGCGCGATAAATGGTATGGTATTGCCCTCGTCCAAGAGCTTTATAACGTTGTCAATTTGGCTCTGCTCGCGGCCAAGCTCACGGGCAAGGACTTGATTGATGCTTTCCAATGTCTAAGTCTCCTCAGTTAAATCCATAATATTAGCATCGCTTGACAAGAGCATATACGCCTGACAGCGCGTCTTTAAGGCGCTTTCTGCTCTTTTCGCTTTGATGGGCGGCAGCCCATCTGCATCTCAAAAACCAAAAATCGCTCATAAATACATCGCTGGCAGGTGCTTGCAGTTCTGCCGGAGCAGAAATGCGTTCAGGCAATGAAAAGACTGCGGAGAATACTTTGTGTATTGTCAAGGGCTTTGAAGCAGCATGGACGTATTTCTGCCCGTCAAAACCGTGTATGCTCTTTTCAAACGATGCTATCTTTTTTATTTATATCATATTTTCCTGCCCGTGGAAAGCCGCAATATCAACAAAAGTCAAAAATCCCGGCACAGCCGAGGCCGTACCGGGTTGGGAGTTATAAGGAATGGAAATTACTTGTGCGGGGCTGCCCCGCCTTGGCTCAAGCTTACTGGAGATAATCCAGTGGATTGATGCTCTGGCCGTTTGATTCGATGGCAAAGTGCAGATGTGCCTCCTGCCCGACCTCGGCAAGCGCCGTCTCGCCGACCGTGCCGACGATATAGCCCGGCTCGACCGCCTCGTTAAGGCTGACGGCGGTGGCCGTGTCAAGGTTTGCGTACACCGCCTTGGTGCCGTCGCCGTGGCTGATGGTCACGACAGTACCGAAAAGGTCATCGTTTTCGATGCTCTCAACAGTGCCGCCGCGCGTCGCGGTGACGATGGTGCCGACAGGCGCGGCGATGTCGATGCCGTCGTGCGTGCGCCAGTCGCGCATGGTCACATCATAGCTGAGGGTGGACATGCTGTAGCCGCGCTCGATATCGCCGCTGACAGGCCACAGCCACACGGGGCTCTCCGGCGCGGCGGCGCTCTCCGTGGTGGTGATTGCGGCAGTCTCCGCCGTCTCGCTGTCGGCGGGCTTCGTCTTTTCGCCGCCGGGCTTGGTGGTCGCGCCGGTACTGGTGTCGGCGTTGGCATCTGCTCCGGTGCCGGGGCGGGTGCTTGTGCCGGGGCGCTCGGTTTTCATGGCGGGCACGCTGTCGGACGCGGTGCTGCTGTCCACGTCTGCGGGCGGGATAATCACCGTCTCCACGCGCTTATTTGAGTATGCCGCGTCGTTCTTGCTTACGTCTTTTGCCATAGTCTCATTTCCTGCCGCTATCATCCATGCGGATACGCCTATCACTGCGGCGCACAGGAAAAGGACTATGTAAAAGCCCTTACCTGTAAAGAATCTCTCCAGCCTTCCGCCGGAGTCTTTGCTGTTCATATTTGTACCTCCATTTGCAGTAAATGTATTGGTTTGCAATCCTATTCTTACCTGCGGAGGCTAAAATTATACATTGAGATAAAAATTTGCATTGCGGCAATTATCGCTGCACGGGCTGCGCAGAAATCCGCTCAGTCACCGGCCTTGAATTGATATACCCCAACGCTGGCAAGACCTATCCCGAGCATGGCAAAGCCGGAGGATGTGTCAAGCTCCCCTAAGATAGCCGCCACCGTAACGGCCACGCCCATTGCAAGCGGGATGGCTCTTAAAACGATACTCATTATCTTTACGGCCTCTGCATTGGCCGCGCCTCTATGCTTTGCGCCGGAGCTTGCCTTTGCGCTGATCAGCTCCTCCACCGACACGCCGAAGATTTCCGCAAGCTTGGGGATTGCCGCCGTGTCCGGCAGGGCAAGACCCCTCTCCCATTTTGAAACGGCTTTGTCCGTGATATTCAGTCTGTCTGCCAGCTCTTTTTGCGTCATGCCCCTTTCTCTGCGAAGTACGGCGATAATTTCTCCCATAGATTTGTCTGCCATGTGCTTTTCTCCTTTTTGCTTTGTTCTCTTTGTCAGTATCGATTTTATTATAAACCGCTTTTCGCGGATGTAAATCGAAGCGCGGTTTAGTTTACCGTGGTTTAGCCGCGTGGGAGCAAATATGTTCACGCTGCGCAGCTAATGCACCGCAGCGCAAAACCGGCGGCTCGGTCGAGCCGCCGGTTTTATGCCGTTAATGAGCTATAATTATATTTATCCGCCTTATCTGATGGAGAAGAAAGCGTCGGCGCCGGGGTATTCCGCCGCGTCGAAGAGCTCCTCCTCGATGCGCAGAAGCTGGTTGTACTTTGCCACGCGGTCAGTGCGCGAGGGCGCACCGGTTTTTATCTGCCCGGCGTTGACAGCCACGGAGATATCCGCAATGGTGGTGTCCTCCGTCTCGCCGGAGCGGTGGGAGACAACCGCCGTCCAGCCCGCGCGGTGCGCCATCTGGATGGCGTCAAGCGTCTCGGTGAGGGTGCCGATCTGGTTGAGCTTGATGAGCACAGAGTTTGCCGCGCCCAGCTCAATGCCCTTTTTGATGCGCTCGGTATTGGTGACAAAAAGGTCGTCCCCTACTATCTGGATGCGCTTGCCGAGGCGGCGCGTCATAAGCTGCCAGCCCTCCCAGTCGTTCTCGCCCATGCCGTCCTCAATGGAGATGATTGGATATTTGTCCACAAAGCTCTCCCACATGTCAACCATCTGCTCACTCGTCATCACCGTGCCGCGCTTGGGCAGGTGATAGCACTTATCGCTCTCGTTATACCAGTCGGACACAGCGCCGTCAATGGCTATTTTAAAGTCCCTGCCGGGCTTGTAGCCTGCCTTCTCCATCGCCGCGACGAGCGCTTTGAGCGCGTCCTCATCGCTGTCAAGCGAGGGGGCATAGCCGCCCTCATCGCCCACGCCGGAGGCGGGCACCACCTTTTTCAGCGCGTGGAACACCTCCGCACATATGCGCAGTGCCTCGGCAAAGCTCTTTGCGCCCACGGGCATTATCATAAACTCCTGAATATCAACATTGGAGCCGGTGGCATGCTGTCCGCCGTTGAGCACGTTCATCATCGGCACGGGCAGGGTCTTTGCGTTCACACCGCCGATGTAGTTATAAAGGCTGAGCCCGGTGGCCTCCGCCGCCGCCTTCGCGCAGGCCAGCGACGCGCCAAGAATAGCGTTTGCGCCGAGGCGTGTCTTGTTGGGCGTGCCGTCTATATCAATGAGCATCTTGTCAATAGAGCTCTGGTCGAGCGCGTTGAGGCCGACCATGGCCTCCGCTATCTCGCCGTTGACGTTCTCCACCGCAGTCAAAACGCCCTTGCCGCCATAGCGCCTCATGTCGCCGTCGCGCAGTTCGCAGGCTTCATACATGCCGGTTGACGCGCCGGATGGCACAGCGGCGCGTCCTATGGTGCCGTCGTCAAGCGTGACCTCTACCTCAACAGTCGGATTCCCGCGCGAGTCAAGAATCTCACGCGCCATGACGTCAACTATCTCAAAATATTGTTTCATATTGCCAGCTCCTTACATTTGTATAAACCGCCTGGATGTCAGACCGCGCCATTTTTTGCGCGGCTTTTCGCCGGTACACTTAAATTATACCCCATTTGCCGGCAAAAATAAAGTGCAAGTTAAAATCAAGGCTTGTGTTTCTTCCGAATTTATGTTAGAGTAAAAGTTAAGCGAGGCGCGAGGCGCGCATCAGCGGGTTTCCCGCTTGAGACTGTCAAAAAACTATGCTGCAATGTAAAGAAAACAGAGCAGCAGGGGAGCTTGAGGGGGCAAGGCCCGCCTCAAATACAATAAACCGCCGCCTAAAAGCCTTGAAAATCAAGGCTTTTAGGGCGAAGCAGCATTTTGATACAATCAAAATGCTCGGCGGATGAAGCGGTCAAAAAAGTCTATTTCAGACTTTTTTGACAAGCTGCAGCGGGTTTCCCGCTTGCCTGAACATCTGAAATTTACACGAAAGGGGCGAAAAGATGTACAGCTTTCTCTGCAAATAAAAATGTATATGTGGTCTGTATCTCGCTGTCGCGGCACAGTCACGCTCATTGCAGGAAAGTTATAAGTCTATTCGCTCATATTTTGTCTCCCGGACGCGCGGAAAAACCCCGTCGTGCCGGGCATATATGGCTATGAAAAGCTGCAAGAGTTTCTTCTTGCAGCTTTTTTCTCTGTGGGGCCGCTCTCCGCCCCGCGCCTGCTTTCCCGCTCCGCGCTGTGCGGCACGGTTATCGGGCCTTCCATGAAAAGGAGCTGATGATTAATGTCAATAATCAAAGTTGAAAACCTCACATTTTCCTATCCCTCAAGCTATGACTGCATTTTTGAGAACACGAACTTTCAAATCGACAGCGACTGGAAGTTAGGCTTCATCGGCAGAAACGGCCGGGGCAAAACCACCTTTCTCCGGCTGCTGCTCGGTGAGCTTGAGTACAGCGGCAAGATTACCTCCTCCGTGCGGTTTGACTACTTTCCCTATCAAATCCGCGACCGGGGCAGAATGACGCTTGAAATATTGTACGAGGTCTGCCCCATGGCAGAGGACTGGGAGTTTATACGCGAGCTGAGCTGTCTTGAGCTGGACGCCGAAGTGCTCTACCGCCCGTTTGAGACGCTCTCCAGCGGCGAGCAGACCAAGGTGCTGCTCTCAGCGCTCTTTCTCAACGAGGGGCACTTTCTGCTCATAGACGAGCCGACAAACCACCTCGACATGCACGCGCGAGAGCTTGTCGCGGCATATCTACGGCGAAAAAAGAGCTTCATCCTCGTCTCGCACGACCGAAGCTTTATAGATGGCTGTGTGGACCACATTCTCTCCATAAACAAGGCCGGAATCGAAGTGCAAAAGGGAAGTTTCAGCTCGTGGTGGGAAAACCGCCAGCGGCAGGACACGATGGAGGCCGCCGCCAACGAGCGGCTGAAAAAGGAGGTCGACCGTCTATCCGACGCAGCAAGGCGCAGCGCCGCCTGGTCTGACAAGGTGGAGAAGAGCAAGATTGGCGGCAAAAATTCCGGACTGAGACCGGACAGGGGCTTTATCGGCCACAAGGCCGCGAAAATGATGAAGCGCTCCAAGGTAATCGAGGCAAGGCAGCAGCAGGCCATTGAGCTGAAGTCCGGGCTTTTGAAAAATCTTGAGACGGCGGACGAGCTTGCAATCCACCCACTGATATACCACAGGGACGTGCTGCTGAGCGCATCGGAGCTGTCCGTGCTCTATGACGGCAAGGCCGTCTGCCCCCCGCTCTCATTTGAGATACGGCAGGGCGAGCGCGCCGCCCTTGACGGGAGAAACGGCAGCGGCAAGAGCAGCCTCCTGAAGCTTATCACCGGGAGCGCGCTTGACTACTCCGGCGCGCTGTCGGTCGGCTCTCAGCTTGTCATCTCGTATGTGCCGCAGGACGCGTCAGGCTTAAGCGGCGGGCTTTCGGAATACGCCGAGGCGCGCAGCATAGACGAGAGCCTGTTTAAAACCATACTCAGGAAGCTCGGCTTTGAGCGCGTACAGTTTGAAAAGGACATCGCGGATTTCTCGGCCGGGCAGAAGAAGAAAGTGCTGCTCGCGGGCAGCCTGTGTGAGAGCGCGCATCTGTATGTCTGGGACGAGCCCTTGAACTATATAGACATCTATTCGCGCATGCAGATTGAAAAGCTCATCATCCAATACGCGCCGACCATGATATTTGTCGAGCACGACCGCGCCTTCCGCGAGCAGACCGCGACCAAAACCATAGAGCTGTGAGCGCAAAATATGGCAGACGAGGAAACCTCGTCTGCCCAGCTTGTCAAAAAAGTCTATTTCAGACTTTTTTGACCGCTTCATCCGCCGAGCA
>CAUABY010000078.1 GCA_958427375.1 uncultured Eubacteriales bacterium | reverse complement strand
TAAGAGCGTCGATGTGCGCGGGAGCGTGTGCTATGAGGAGCTTATGGCTTGGGCGGCGGCGCACCCGGACGTGGAGTTCAGGTACACGGTCAGCTTCCCGGACGGCACGGTTGCCCACAGCGGCGACGAAACGCTGACGCTCGGCAGTATCAGCCCGGATGACGCGGCGCGCGCGGCGGAGCTTGCAGCCTTCATCCCGGCGCTTAAGACCGTGGAGCTCGGCGGCACGGGGCTGTCCCCGGCGGGTGCTTACGAGTTTTACAAGGCGCTTGACGGCGTAGACATACACTACAGCACCACGCTTTTCGGCAAGGCTGTGGACTATTCGACCAAGAGCTTCGATTTGCGCGCCATGGCTCCGGGAGATTTAAGTGAGGCTCTTTCGGTGCTCCCCTATCTGCCCGCGCTGAAGAGCGTGGAGCTCGGCAGTGCCGACAGCACCGCGCTCAGCTTTAGCGATGTGGCCGCGCTGGTCTCCGCCTGTCCGCGGGTTGATTTTGATTTCAGCTTCACGCTCTACGACAAGGAATTCACCCTGCTCGATGACGAGATGGATTTGAACCATATTAAAATAGATGACGGCGGGGCGCTGGTAAAGAGCGTCGCGGAGTGCATGAAGAATCTCAGCTATCTCGACATGGACAGCTGCGGGGTCTCCAATGAGGATATGGCAGCCATCCGCGACGCGCTGCCGAACGCCAAGGTCGTGTGGCGCGTGTGGTTTGGGGCTAATTACACCGCGCGCACGGACGTGGAGAAGATTCTCGCCTCCAAGCCCACGGCGGGCGGCGAGCTGTACGACAGGGACGCGGAAATTTTGAAGTACTGCACGGATGTGAAATATCTCGACATCGGCCACAACGAGCGCTTCGGGAATCTGTCGTTTGTCCAGTACATGCCGAAGCTTGAGGTCGCGGTGCTTGCGATGGATAAATTCACCGACCTCACGCCCCTGGCCTCCTGCACGGAGCTTGAGTATCTCGAATTGCAGACGAATGAGGGCATTTCCGACCTCACGCCTCTGGCGGGGCTGACCAAGTTAGAGCATCTCAACATTGCCCGCTGTCCGCAGATAAGCGACATCACGCCGCTGTATAATCTCACAAACCTCAAGCGCCTGTGGCTGGGCAGAACGCGCCTCGTCCCGCAGGAACAGATTGACGAGCTCCTCGTCCGCCTGCCGGACACGGATATAAACACCACCGTCTGGGAGGATCCGACCGCCGAGCGCTGGCGCGTGACCTCTGTTGACCCGTGGACGAACCAGTACTACTATGACGAGCGCTATGAGCTGCTGTGTGAGCAGTTCGGCTATCTCGAAGGCGACTACTCCCTGCCCGGCAACGACCCGCTGTATAAGGCGCATTGAAAGCTTCGCCGGCCTTTACCAAGGCCGTGGAACCCCAGCCTGTCAAAAAAGTCTGAAACAGGCTTTTTGACAAGCTGCAAGAAAGCACAGATAAGGCGATAGCTTATCTGTGCTTTCTTTATGCTGAAGATGTATCAGGATGAGCATGGGGAACCCTATCAGAGGGTTCCCCAAAACTCATATCTTTTTCAGCTCTTTATACAGCTTTTTCATTACTGGGGTGCGCTCTTTTGGCGGGAAGTTATCGTCATAGAGCTTGATGTAGCGCGCGGCGTCCTCCGGCGCAAGGAGGCCGACATATGGCAGCAGCTGGGAGTGCATCGCGGTGAGCATCAGGCTCAGCGACTGCCTGTCGCGGTATTCAAGACTGCGCGCCAAAATGTAGTCGGCAAGCTCAGCCGCCTCCGCGCGGCCGGGCGACGTGGCGGCAAATTCCTCCATAAATGTGCCCATGGCCGAGGTGAAGCGCCTGCTCATGTACTCCGACTCCTTCGTGCCGAACAGCACCGAGCCGAAAAGGCTGCCCACGGTCTGACCGTTTGCGCGCTTGTCGCGGGTCATTTCTTCTATATAATCATTGTATATTGCGTCAAGTTTCTCTATCATAATCACACTAATATATCAGCAATCATACCAGTCATTCCGGCTTGCCGTAGTATATGCCCGCGTACTCAGGCGGGGCGGGCAGCTCGCACTTGGGGTCGAGCCAGTAGAAGCTGTACTCCTGATAGTTGTAGCCCAGCTGCTCGCGCAAAAGCTCATGGCGGGGCACCCAGTGGTAGGTGGCGTTGTTCTCGTCGAACCAGGTGTAGCGCCACGCGTCGCCGTGCGGCTCGGAGGCAGTGGCGTTTATCTGGCAGTTGGGCGCGGCGGCCTGCATCTTTTCCACCTGCTCGGCTGGTACCGGGGTATCCGAGCCTATCCAAAGCCGCTCCAGCTCCGTCAGCCCGAAAAGCGGCGAGATATCCGTTATATCCGGGCAGTTGCATATGTTCAGGTGCCGCAGCTCTTTGGCATTTGCCAGCGGGCTGAGGTCGGATATCGCCGTTGTGAACACCTCAAGATACTCAAGCTTCGGGCAGTTTGCCAGCGGGCTTAAGTCGGAGATACCGTCCATCGCCACTATCAGCACCTCAAGCTCCGGCATGCCGGAGACGAAGGAGAGGTCGCTTATGTAGTCGTTGTGGCCGAGGTCGACATACTTGACCTTGGTGCAGCAGGCAAGCTTACCCGCCTCGCTGTCGTCGAGCATTCCGCCGACAGTGGGCTTGGAGGCAAAGATGCGCTCGGTATCCGTGCGCACGCTGTAGAGCTGCCCAAACCAGATGCGCCACACCACGTTCACATCGGGGTTGATGTCGCGCAGCTCAATCATGCGCGCGTCGGGCAGGGTCTCGATTACACCGCAGCTGTCCAAATCGACAGTCTCACAGCGCAGGGCGGGCAGCGCCTCCGCCAGCGCGTCACCGTTATCATCTATCTGGATTTTGCTCAAATCAATCGTCTCGTCGGAGATGTCGAAGCTCTTGCCATAGAGCGTGAAGTTATAGCTGAACTCCGCGTCCGGGCAGGCGGCCTCAATCCTGGCTATGTCCGCCCAGCTCAGGCCGCCGTCAGTCTGGCTGCCGAGGTCTATGCCGCGCAGGTTTTTCATGCAGGGCAGAATGGAGACCAGCTCATCCACATCCTCCGCCGTGGCAGCGCTCAAATCGGCAGTGCTGTCCTGCAGGGAATAGGAGTTGCCCGCCAGCTCAAAGGTGTAGGAGAACATCTTGTCCGGGCAGCTTGTGAAGAGCGCCGTGATATCCTCCGCCGTGAGCGGGTCGTCAGAGCTCCTGTTCGTGCCGAGGTCGATTGCCTCTACCTCAGGCAGATACTCAAGGCAATCCATATAAGCCTCAAGCGTGTTGTGGCCGATGCCGGAGAAATTGACGGCCTGCGCGTTGTTTTCAGCCTTTCCGCCGCCGGGCAGCGCCACGTCATAATACACCGTGACCTCAGGGTGTGCCTGCGCCCAGGTGTAGATTTCCTCCGTACACTCACTGCCGCGGAGGTCGGCGGTTTTCAGAGCCTTAAACTCGTCGAGCTTTGCGGTCTCGCCGGGCTGAATCACGGCGGTCAGCGCCTCCGTGTCCTTCTTGAAAGAGCCCGCCTCAAGCGTGACGGAGTGCGTTACGCCCGCGACTATGTTGTCCATTTTCAGCCAGCCCAGCCAGGAGAGGCTGCATGCGGTGAGAAAAAGGACATAAATTATGAGCACTATACGGGCGAGCTTTCTGCCTTTCATCCCGAAACCTCCAAAAGCGTGTAAAAATTGGGCGCGAAGCCCGATGGCTGTGGGCGCGAAGCCCAAAGCCGATATTTAGTTTAGTATATCATCATGCCCGGCCATTTTCAAGCGCGGGCGGAAATAAAAGCCACAGTTTGACAGTAATCCGCGCTCAGCCCGGCACGGCGGCAGGCAGAGCAAATTTTTTTGTAAATTGAAGAAAAAAGTATTGACAAATCGGTTCGCGCCTGTTATTATAATCAAGCCGTGGCCGAGTAGTTCAGCTGGTTAGAACGCCGGCCTGTCACGCCGGAGGTCGAGGGTTCAAGTCCCTTCTCGGTCGCCACGCAACATGCCCCTTGACAAAAGGGGCATGAACTTTGCTGCTATAGCTCAGTCGGTAGAGCGCATCCTTGGTAAGGATGAGGTCCCCAGTTCGAATCTGGGTAGCAGCTCCAGAAAAAACCTCGTTCTTTTGAACGAGGTTTTTTTAATGAAATAAATCCCTCGCGGGATTTGTGAAATATGCCTGCGGCATGTGAAATAGCTTTCGCTATGCAATACGCTGAGGCGTATAAATAGCCATAGCGTATTGCAGACATTTTTTGCAGCTGCCCGGAATACAGAAGCAGCCTGTGAATCAGTATCCGTCATATAAAGAATCCGCGCAGTTTAATATGCGCGGATTTTTTTGGTTTTGAGCCCTTGAGCCCTATTTACAGTCCGCCCGGCGCGGTTATTCGTCCGGGATATACCGCGCGATATCCTCCAAACGGCAGTCCAGCGCCGCACACAGCTTGTTGAGCGTTTTAGTCTCCATGTTTTCATTAGCCCTCAGGCGGCGGACAGTCTTACTGTCAATGCCGCATTTCTCCCTGAGCTGATAGGTAGACATACCCTTTTCCTTCATTACTTCCCACAGTGCGTCAAAGACAATCACAAGCACACCCCCCCATTGACACCATTCAGCATGGGGGTTATAATCTCCATATTTAAGGGGATATAATCCCCAGATAATAAATTTTTGGAGCTTACTTGTGATGATTGAACATTGCTGCGCGTTTACGGGTCATCGTCCGAAGAAATTTCCTTGGGGTTATAACGAGGCGGACATCCGCTGTCTCACCATAAAAAAGGAGCTTGCCAGTCAAATCGCCAAGCTGATTGATAACGGCTGCACCGATTTCTTCTCTGGCATGGCGGAGGGAACAGATATCTGGGCGGCGCTGGTCGTCTTATCCTTAAAAAAAGAAAATCCCGCTCTGAAGCTTCACTGTATTCTGCCCTGTGAAAGGCAGGCGGACGGATGGTCAGCTTCGTCGCAAGAACTCTATTTTTCCATTTTGGAACAGGCAGATGAGGTCGTGTATGTGAGCCGCGAAAACAGCACGGACTGTATGTTTAAACGAAACCGTTATCTGGTCGATCATGCCGCCTGTCTGCTGGCGGTTTACAACGGTGAGCAAAGGGGAGGAACAGCAATGACGGTGAGGTATGCACGAAAGATGGAACGGAAAATCATCATCTTGAACTGCCCAAAAAACAAATAATCGAGCGTTTATCGTGGTATTTTCGCTTCGCATATTGCATTTTGGCAAATCTTATGATATTGTGTCGGCGGTACTTCTTTTGAAGTACCGGGCGCTGCACAACGGCAGGCGGTTTAGCTACATCTCCGCAAAGGAGGTGAGGCATATGCCTATAACGCTGACGATACATATCCTCGGATATACTATCACCATCAGAGTTAAAAAGCAAAATCGCCACCCGGCACGGTGACGATTTAGCATTGCTATTATTCTGAACCATTCGGGCTAACCGCTTGTCGCAGCGCCTTTCTATACATATTATATCGCCCGCTCCTCACGCTGTCAAGTGCGAAGCGGGCAGTTTATTTTACGCTTTATCCGCACCGCGCAGTGGATTTTCTGTGCGGCGGCGCTGAGTCTCCAATCTCAGAAGTCCGCGTTGCCGGTGGTGCGCGGGTGAAGCTCCACGTCCCTTATATTGCTCACGCCGGTGAGGTACATCACCATGCGCTCAAAGCCGAGGCCGAAGCCCGCGTGACGGCAGCTGCCGTAACGGCGCAAATCGAGATACCACCAGTAGTCCTCCTCCTTGAGGCCAAGCTCGTGCATGCGCTTGACGAGCAGGTCATAGCGCTCCTCGCGCTGGCTGCCGCCGATTATCTCACCGATGCCGGGCACAAGGCAGTCCGCCGCGGCTACGGTCTTGCCATCGTCATTCATGCGCATGTAGAAAGCCTTGATGTCTTTGGGGTAGTCGGTAACAAAAATGGGTTTTTTGAACACTTTCTCGGTGAGATAGCGCTCATGCTCGGTCTGCAGGTCGATGCCCCACTCGACCGGGTAGTCAAACTTCTCGCCGCTCTTTTGCAGGATGTCAACCGCCTCGGTATAGCTCACGCGGCCAAAATCGTTGCTGACGACATTCTCAAGCCGCTCCAGCAGCCCCTTATCGACAAAGGAGTTGAAAAACTCCATCTCCTGCGGGCAACGCTCAAGCGTGCGGTTGATGATGTACTTGACCATAGCCTCCGCGGTGTTCATGTAGTCGTTGAGGTCGGCAAAGGCCATCTCCGGTTCTATCATCCAAAACTCGGCGGCGTGGCGCTGGGTATATGAGACCTCGGCGCGGAAGGTGGGGCCGAAGGTGTAGACGTCGCCGAAGGCCATGGCAAAGTTCTCGGCATTGAGCTGGCCGGATACCGTCAGGCTCGTGGGCTTGCCGAAGAAGTCCTTGCTGTCGTCAACGGTGCCGTCCTCTTTGAGGGGGAGATTGTTGAGGTCAAGCGTGGTGACGCGGAACATCTCGCCCGCGCCCTCGCAGTCGGAGCCGGTGATGATGGGGGTGTTGACATACACAAAGCCGCGGCTCTGGAAAAACTCATGCACAGCCTGTGCCGCGACGCTTCTCACGCGGAAGGTGGCGGAGAAGAGATTTGTGCGCGGGCGCAGGTGCTGAATAGTGCGCAGAAACTCCACACTGTGGCGCTTTTTCTGCAGGGGATAGTCGGGGGTGGATGTGCCCTCAACCTCTATCTTGTCCGCCTTGAGCTCAAATGGCTGCTTGGCGGCGGGGGTGAGCACCAGCACACCGTGTACGATGAGCGCCGCGCCGACGTTCTGACGGGCAATCTCGTCGTAATTATCAAGCGCCTCGCGCTCAAGCACTACCTGAAGCGACTTGAAGCAGCTGCCGTCGTTAAGCTCGACAAAGCCGAAATTTTTCATATCGCGCACTGTTCTGACCCAGCCGCAGACTGTCATGCTCTGCCCACCGAGCGCCTCTGCCCCGGCGTAGATTGCGGATATTTTCTTACGTTCCATATTCGATACCTTCTCTTTTACAAAACAATTTATGCTGAATATATATACTCTCCGGCGCTGACGCCTAAGCTTCCGCCGCGCCTGATCTGCCGTGATACCTCGCCGGAATGTGCGAAGTAGTTTTTACGGAGCAGGTTTTCGTTCAGGCAAGGAAACGGCCACAGATAATACTTGGTGTATTGCCAAGGTCGTTGACGAAGCATGGGCGAAAAGATGCCCGTAAAACAGGTTTTATTATAAGCAATTTCTTGCAGGTTTTCAACTAAAATATGAGCCTTACGGCGGCCTTGTGATTTGTGAGGGTCAGCTCCTGATACTCTCCGCCCGCCTCGCCGTCGCGCGTCCAGGCGACGGGCTTGTCAAAGCTGAACTTTGCGCTCCTGGTATGCAGAATCAGGAGATTCTCGCTGTCGTACTTCTGGGTGATGGCGCTGCTTATAATCTCGCTCAGCCCGTCGAGACTGCCGGGGTCGCGCACAAGCACCAGCTCACTCTCCCCGTCGCCGAGGCTGACCATGCCGTTCGGCAGCTTCATAATGCCGGCGATGGAGGTGGAATTTGTCATGCTGCCATAGAGAAACCTGCCCTCGACCACGCCGCCGTCGTACTCGATGCGCGCGTCAATGCCCTCAATTCGCTGCAGGGCGCTCGCCCCGCCGAGCACGTACGCCAGATGCCCCAGCGCCTTTTTACGGCTCTGCGGGGTCTCATAGCTGACCTCGGTAAAGGCGCCAAAGGCCGCGACATAGGCAAAGTAGGCATCATAGTTGAAGCCACCCACATCGTATTCATGCGCCGCGCCGCGCACTATGCGCCGCGCCGCCTCGACGGTGTTGTTCTTCGGCAGGCCGATGGTGCTTGCCACATCGTTCGTCGTGCCCATGGGGAAGTAGCCTATGGGCGGGCGCTCATCGGGGGCAAGACGCATGAGCCCGGAGATAAGCTCGCTCAAGGTGCCGTCACCGCCGACACAGGCAGCCACGTCATAGTACCTGGCGTGCTCGGCCGCAAACTCTATCGCGTCGCCGCGCCCGGAGGTGAAGTAGAGCGTGGTACAGAAACCGCCCTCGCCGAGCGCCGCCATCGCCTCACCGAAGTTATATTTATACCCGCCGCGCCCGGCGGCCGGGTTTACCACCAGCATCAGATTTTTCATAGCCGCTCCTATTCCACAATGAAAAGACATTTCCAAAGCGCCCTCGCGCCATCAAATCAAAGTAATATAATTTTAACCAGTACCATGCGGGCTTGTCAATATATGCTTTTGTCGGAATGTAAGATTCGGCGCGGGGTTCACCGGGGCAGAATACACAGGCAGGCGCGGCATCGGCCTGCGTTATCGGACGCGGTCGTGCCGCGGGAGGGATTGCCGCGGACGCGCGGGGTTCACCGGGGCACGTATCACCGGGGATTTAAAATGCCAAACGGGATGCAATCGCACCCCGTAGACGTTACCATTATTAATTCAAGCCATCTCGTTGAGCTTGTGAGCCATCGCGGACTTCTTGTGTGCTGCGTTGTTCTTGTGCAGCAGACCCTTGCCGGACGCGCGGTCAACTGATTTAACAGCAACTTTATAGGCACTGACGGCTGTGTCACGGTTGCCCTCGGCAACTGCTGCGTCAAACTTTTTAATCATGGTCTTGAGCTCGGTTTTCTCAGCGCGGTTCTTAGCTCTGAGCTCCTTGGACTTTTCGTCTCTCTTGGCAGAAGATTTAATGTTGGCCATGTTT
>CAUABY010000077.1 GCA_958427375.1 uncultured Eubacteriales bacterium | reverse complement strand
AATCTACGCCGCTGCGGCGGCTATTAAAACATTTTCAATGTTTTAATCAGATTTCTGTATGAACGGTCTGAAATTGGCTGTTATACAGCTCGCTGTAGAAGCCGCCCTTTGCAAGCAGCTCCTCATGCCGCCCTTGCTCGACTATCTTCCCGTCGCGCATGACGAGGATGAGCGAAGCGTTGCGGATAGTGGAGAGCCTGTGCGCCACGACAAAGCTTGTGCGCCCCTGCATGAGCGTATCGAATGCCTCCTGCACAAGGAGCTCTGTGCGTGTATCTATGCTTGACGTGGCTTCATCGAGTATGAGCATGGGCGGCAGGGTGAGCATGACGCGTGTGATGCACAGAAGCTGCTTTTGCCCCTGACTGATGCTGTCATCATTCAGTACGGTGTCAAGCCCCTGCGGCAGGCGCTCTATAAACGGCCAGCTGCGCGCTTCCTCTGCCGCGCGGATTATCTCCTCATCCGTCGCGTCCGGCTTGCCGAAGGCTATATTCTCGCGCACGGTGCCCTGCTTTATCCATGTGTCCTGAAGAACCATGCCATAGACAGAGCGCAGAGCGTGGCGTGAGAGTGTGCGGATTTCCTTGCCGTCAACGGTGATTGTGCCGGAATCCAGATCATAAAAGCGCATGAGCAGATTTATAAAGGTGGTCTTGCCGCAGCCCGTGGGGCCGACAATTGCAATGCGCATACCGGGCTTGACCGCAAGGCTGAAGTCCTCTATGAGACCGCGGCTCTTATCATAGGAGAAGGCGGCCTTATCAATATCGACCCTGCCGGAGACCCCTTCAAGCGCGCCGTCAGCATCCTCGCTCTCCTCCGGCTCTTCGAGCAGCGCGAAGAGCCGGGCGGCACAGGCAAGGGCGTTTTGCATCTCGGTGACAACGGAGCTGATATCATTAAACGGCTTCATATACTGGTTGGCATACGAGAGCAGCACCGACAATCCGCCGACCGTGAGTGCGCCGCCGGGGATGATGAACGCGCCGACGAGCGCTACCGCGGCATAGATGATATTATTCACGAAGCGGGTGGAGGGATTTGTAATGCTGCTGTAGAAAACCGCCTGCTGGCTGTACTTTTGCAGCTCCTTATTAATCTCGGCAAAACGGCGGGAGGATTTTTCCTCATAGCCGAAAGCCTTTACGACCTTTTGACTGCCTATCATCTCATCAATGAGAGCGGTCTGTCTGCCCCTTGTCTCGCTCTGCCTGCGGAACATGCTGTAGGAGTGCGTGGAGATGAATTTTGCCACGAGGAAGCTTATCGGCGTAAGCAAGAGCACCATCAGGGTAATCCACACGTTCTTGGAGAACATGAACACGAGCGTGACGACGATGGTGACGACGCCGGAGAAGAGCTGGGTGAAGCCGAGCAGAAGCCCGTCGGAGAGGATATCGGCGTCAGCTATGATGCGGCTGACTATGTCGCCGGAGCTGTGCTTATCGAGGTAGGCAAGCGGCAGGCGCTGGATATGGCGGATAGACTGGGCGCGGATATCCTGCACAACGTGGTAGGTCATGCGGTTGTTGATAAGGCTCATTACCCAGCCGGTAAATCCGGAGAGCGCCGCGAAGAAAATGATTTTTTTGAGATACGCCCACATCCCGGCAAAATTGACCCTGCCCGGTGCGACGATCTCATCTATCGCATCGCCGAAGAGCATGGGCACATAAAGCTGCAAAATGACCGTTGCGGCCGCAAGTACTATGCTCAGCACAAGCAGGAAGCGATAGCGCGCAATGCGCCTGAGGAGCTTTTTCATAACCTCAGAGCTATTTATGTTCTTGTCCTTTTTCGTGTTTTTACTCATATCGCCTCGCCCCCTTTCTCAAATGCGGCGCGCTCCTCCGGGAACTGGGAGAAATAGATTTCGCGGTAGAGCGCGCATGAGCGCATCAGCTCATCATGCGTGCCGGTGCCCGCGAGACGCCCGTTATCGAGCACCAATATTTTGTCCGCCTGACGGATGCAGGCTACGCGCTGGGAGACGATGAAGGTGGTCATATCACCGGAGAGGGCGTGGATGGCACGCCTGAGCGCGGCATCGGTCGCAAAGTCCAGCGCGCTGGAGCTGTCGTCAAGGATGAGTATTTCCGGCTTTTTAACGAGGGCGCGGGCTATCGCAAGGCGCTGCTTCTGCCCTCCGGAGAGGTTGCGGCCATTCTGCTCAAGCTCAAAGTCAAGCCCGCCGGGCTTCGCCTCGACAAGCTCTTTGGCCTGCGCCGCTGTGAGCGCCGCCCAGATATCCTCATCCGTCGCCGTGTCGCCGCCATACTTCATATTATCACGTATGCTGCCCTTGAACAGGACTGACTTTTGCTGTACAACAGCGACTTTATCGCAGATACTTTGGCGCGTATAGCCGCGCACATCCTGCCCGTCGAGCGAGACCGCGCCCTCCGTTGCGTCATAAAAGCGCGGGATGAGGCTTATAAGTGTACTCTTGCCGCTGCCTGTGCCGCCGATAACGCCGATGGTCTCACCGCGCTCTGCGCTGAAGCAGACATCGTACAAACTCGGCGCGCCGGAATTTTTATAGCTGAAGCTGACGTGCTCAAAGCTCACGGCTGTATCGCCTGTCGCCTGTCCCGCGTCGTTTTCGGGATAGCTCATGCTCGGCTCAAGCGCGAGCACGTCGGACACACGCCCGGCGCAGGCCATGGCCTTATTGAGCGTTATGATGAGCGAGGCAAGCTTAATAAGCTCCACTATTATCTGAAGCATGTAGTTATAGAGCGCGACAACATCGCCCTGCGCTATTGCCCCGGCATTGACCTGCACCGCGGCCTTATCGATGAGAAAAACGGCGGCAATATTGATGAGCACATAGGTCAGTGGATTGAGAAGCGCCGAGATGCGCCCCACGAACTCATTCATGCGCGTGAGCTCGCGGTTTTCGGTGTCAAACTCTTCCACAGACTGACCCTCACGGCAGAAAGCGCGGATAACGCGCACGCCGGTAAGGTTTTCGCGCGTCATGCGGGTTACTCTGTCCAGCGCGCCCTGAACTTTTTTGAACAGCGGGATGCTGACGAGCATGATGGCAAAAACAACTATCGAGAGCGCTGGTATTGTCACAACGTAAATCCACGCGCACTTAACATCAATGGTAAAGGCCATGGCCATCGCGCCGAACACGACAAAGGGACTTCTGAGCAGCAGGCGCAGGCCCATGTTCACGCCGTTTTGCACCTGGTTAACATCATCAGTGAGGCGGGTTATCATAGTGTCCGAACCGATGGTGTCAAGCTCCGTAAAGGAGAGGCTTTGGATATGGTCAAACACCGACTGCCTCAGCCCGGTGGCAAAGCCGACAGCGGCCTTGGCCGCGAAAAACTGCGCCGTGATGCTGCACAGCAGGCCGACAGCGGCCATCAGCAGCAAAATGAAAAAGCACTTTGTGATATAGCCCCGGTCATCAAAGGCGATGCCGAGGTTTATCATGCGCGCCACAACTATGGGCACAAGCAAATCAAACACTACCTCAAGCAGTTTAAAAAGCGGGGCGAGTATGCTCTCTTTCATATACGGCCTGATGAATTTCGCGAGTCTCTTCACTCAATTCAGCTCCATTCTTTGGGGAAATACCTTTATTATTATTGACAACGACAGTATAACACTTTATCATCAATATGAATAATATTGTTTTTGTGGCTGTGCAATACATTTTTTATATATCCAGGAGGTGCAGAATGGAGCTAAGACAGTTGGAATACTTCCGCGAGATTGCTGAAACGGGTAGAATAAACGAGGCCGCGCGGCGGCTTAATATGTCACAGCCGCCGCTGAGCTATCAGTTGAGACAGCTTGAGGATGAGCTTAAAGTGCAGCTATTTGTGCGCAGCAGCCAAGGGGTAACGCTTACCGACGCGGGCCGGATTCTCTACCGGCGCGCGGGTGAGCTTTTGAGTTATGCCGACTCTACCAGGCTTGAAGTGTCCTCCGTGGGCAAAAAACGCGTACTGCGCCTCGGCATAACGTCAACAACGGTGACAACGATAATGCCGCACATATCGCGCTTTGCCAAAATCAGCCCCGATGTGAACTTTGAGGTACACGATGGAACAACATTTTCGCTTTTCAACAGCCTGCTCGACGGGATAATTGACGTGTCGGTTGTACGCACACCGCTGAGGCTGGACGAGGTGGAGCACGCGCGGCTCCGCACCGAGCCGATGATTGCCGTGTCCGCGCCGGGTGAGCTTGAGGGATGCACGGAAATGACACTCCCCTATCTTGCCAAGCGCCCGCTCATCATATACCGGCGATATGAAAAGCTGATAATGGACGCTTTTCACGCGCGGGGGCTTGAGCCAGACATTTTCTGCATCTGTGACGACGCGCGCGGCGCGGTGCTGTGGGTGCGCGAGGGGCTTGCGACGGCCATCTTCCCCGCCTCGATGAGCGAGCTTTGCGCGGGGCTTGAGATAAAGACCATTGCCGAGCACACGCTTGAGACGGAAATACTGCTCATTTGGCGCAAAGGACACAAACCCCTGTCCGTGGTGCAGGAATTTTTAGATGTGTGCCTCAGCTGAATAAACAACGTGTTCAAAAATACGTCTCAAATTCTGTCTTTCAGACATGTATTCTGACAAAATATATGCCGCAGTATATTTTGTATATTATGTAAACTATTATATGTAATCTATATTACGTTGATGAAAATATTTCGCTTAGATTATGTTAACTATAATATGTTTATTTGGTTACGTTTTTTATTATGTAAATTATTTTATGTATATAATATTATGACATTTAGATTATGTTAATCAAGTTATGTAGATATGACGTATAAAAGCAGCCTGACACCGCATATTCTTGCGTATCAGGCTGCTTTTTACTGCAATATATAACTTAATATTCTATCTTCATTTTATATTCTCAGCCACGAGGTTTAGAATTATGTCAACCGCTTTCTCCATAGCCTCAACACTGATATGCTCATACGGGCCGTGGAAAGCATCGCCGCCGGTGCCGAGATTGGGGCATGGCAGGCCGCGGAATGAGAGCTGGGCACCGTCTGTGCCGCCGCGAATGGGTACGCGCACGGGCTCTATACCCGCGCGGCGTATTGCGCGCTCAGCAAGCTCTACTATATCCATATGGTCTTTCAAAACCTCAGACATATTACTGTACTGGTCTTTCAGGCTGAGTTTCGCCGTTCCCTCGCCGTACTTTTCGTTGATGAGCTTTTCTATATGGAGCAGTGTCTTTTTTCGTGCGGCAAGACCGGCGGCGTCATGGTCGCGGATGATATAGTTCATGCTCGCGCTCTCCACTGTGCCCTTCATATCAGTGAGATGATAGAAACCCTCATATCCCTCGGTTTTCTCCGGCACTTCGCCCGCCGGCAGCATGGAGTTAATCTCCATGGCGACGCACACGGCATTTATCATGGTGTTCTTCGCGTCTCCGGGGTGGACATTGAAGCCGGTTATATCCCAGTGTGCGGATGCGGCGTTAAAGGTCTCATAATTGACCTCTTCAAGCGCGCTGCCATCCATGGTATATGCAAAGTCCGCGCCGAAGCGCTGTAAATCGAACAGGGCGGCCTCGTGCCCCACCTCCTCGTCCGGCGTGAAGCAGACGGCGATTTTGCCGTGTAGCAGCTTCTCATTTATTATACGCTCGCAGGCGCACATTATCTCGGCAACACCGGCCTTATCGTCCGCGCCGAGGACTGTGGTTCCGTCGGTTGTGATGAGAGTCTGGCCGATGAACCTTTTAAGATTCGGGAATTTCTCCGGCGAGAGCACCCGTCCGCTGCTGCCAAGCTGGATATCCCCGCCGTCATAGTTTTCCACCATCTGCGGGCGGACATTCTCCGCCGGGAAGTCCGGCACAACATCTATGTGCGCTATGAGCCCCACGCAGGGCTTGTCCTCATACCCGGCGCTCGCGGGCAGGACGGCATACACATAGGCATGCTCATCTTCATAGACCTCGCTCATGCCCATCTCGCGCAACTCTGCGGCGAGCTTGCGGCTGAGGTCAAATTGGCAGACAGTTGTAGGCGTTTTTTCCACATCCAGCGCGGAGGCGGTATAGACTTTCACATAGTTTATGAACCTATCGGATACTTTCATCTTTTGCTCCTTTGAAATACAATTTTATGCTGACAGCAGTTCATCCTGCGCTTTATTTTTCAGAGTACTACCAACTTGCCGAATTGTCAATTACCCGCAAAAGCTGTTATAAAACATATACAAATTTTCCATGATAAATTTTAAGTTTACATAATTCTTTTTAATATTGGTATATAATTAGCTTAGTGGTATAATTACACTGACAATTTAAATCGGATATGCGAGGTGTATTTACTATGCAGATTGGTATTAAAGGCCGTGCGGAAACCGTGGTTTCTGAAGCGAACACGGCCAAATCTATGAATTCTGGCTCGTTGGAGGTTTTCTCGACCCCGTACATGATTGCGCTGATGGAGCACGCGGCGGCAATTTCCGTTGAAAATGAGCTTGACGAGGGCATGAGCACCGTCGGCACGCACCTTGACATAAGCCACGACGCGGCATCCCCTCTCGGTATGAAGGTATGGGCGGAGAGCGAGCTTATTGAAGTTGACGGGCGCAGACTTGTTTTTGATGTGAAAGCCTTTGACGAGTGCGGGATGATTGGTCACGGGCGGCACGAGAGATTCATAATCAAGTCTGACAAATTTCTCACCAAGGCAATGGCCAAAGGCCGCGATTGACCTATTATCTGTCTCTTCCTATGCGCCGGAAAAGCATATTTAGTCCGTGTACCTCCTCTTAATCCGCTATTATGTGTATTTTTCACTAAAAAAAGCTGTCTGCATTATAATGGTTGATTTGTCGGAATTTCTGTGTTATAATTATTACCAGTATTTTCTTGATATTGAGGTGATGAGCTTTATATGGATGAGATAGATCTGCTCACCCAAGCTAAATTATATATAGATGCGCTCTCAGTTGGTAAAAATCCTATTAACGGGGAGAGCCTGCCCATATTGGATAATTCGCAAAAGCAAAAGATTGCCCGCTGTCTGCGCTTCGTCTCAGGCGTTTTGCAGAAAGTTATTGATAACGGCGGCATGGTCGGCTCCACCAAGGGCACAAAGCTCCCGTTTTATATCACCTGCGCGGAAAAGGCCAACTTTGAGTACTCAAAAGTGCCTATTACGGTGAGCGAAATCGCAAGGCGCATAAACGCCGCTGTGCGCGGAGAGCGCAAGGCCAAGCTGCGCTATTCCAGCATAACCTTTTGGCTTATCGAGACCGGTATGCTTGAGATTCAGAAAAACTCTGGCGTGACGGAGACAAAATACCCGTCCAGGCGCGGGGAAGAGCTTGGCATAACCACGGAGACGCGCTCCGGCATAAACGGCAACTATGATGTAATCGTATACAACGAGGCTGCACAGCACTACATTCTTGACAATATTGACGAAATTGTCAGCTCAGAGGCAATTCGTTTTGAAATGCAGGGTAAGCAGTGGTCGATAAGGGATGACGACACGCTGATTGACATGGCCTTGAAGGGCGTGCCGATATTCGATATTTCGGTGCAGCTCAGGCGGAACATTTCATCCGTGCGCTCGCGGCTTAAAAAGCTGGGGCTTGAATCTTTGGCCGACAACAAATAGAATACATATTTTATTCCAAACGAAAAATCCACCCGCTTACGTGTGGATTTTTCGTTTATTCTTTGTTCTCATCGTGAGCTTTTTCCGCCTGCGCTGATGCAGCGCTGTCCGCTTTGTCCGTAGCGGCGGTCCCGGCTTTTTGGGGTGGTGATACAGCTTTAAGCAGAGTTTTTATCTGCTCCCGGAATTTATATGCCAGCACCGAGAGCACAGCAATGACAAAAATAAGGGCGAGTAACGGGAAGCTTTTCCGCGCGGTCTCGGCGCTGTAGGCTCTGCCCTCCGTCTCCGCGAAGCTCAAAAGCTCCTCGGCGGAGGATATATAGCGCTCTGCTGCGTCCGCCCAGTCCGCGCGTTTTACGGCACCGGCAAAGACCTTTTCCATATGTTCAATGCCGTAGTCCGTAAACACTTTCACGCCGCGGCCGCCTGTTGTGACAGCGAAGCGCTTATTTGAGATATCCAGCGTCAGCAATACACCGCTGTAGTTTTCGCCGTAACCGCAGTTGTTATTATAGTAGAAGCTGTCGGAATAATCCTGCACGCTCTCCTCTTCCGCGAGGCTGACAAACACGAGCGCGACATCGCAGGCGTATTTCTCGCTCACCTCGTCGGCAGACGCGTTGAACGCGGCGAGAGTCTCGGCATCAACAGCGCCCGTGTTATCCGTAATGCGCGCGGTATGCGCCGCAACCGCCTCACTCTGCGAAACAGTGGGCAGATCAAGCGGGGCAAGGATATCAGCGGCGGCGGTGATATACGCCGCGACGGATTTATCATAGCTTTCCGGCTCACTGTATGCATGGAGGATGGCGTTTAAGTCATCGTCGGTGAGATACGGGCGCAGGGCGCGGCTTGCATAGATGCAGTAGTTGTCGAGCGCGTCACAGTCGAGCAGGATGATGCCATAAGTGCTGTCAACTTTCTCATCGTACAGCTGCTGGATATACTCGCCTGCGCTGACGCCGCCGATGCTCTCACAGCTTGCGTAGCAGACTGCCGCATTCGTTGTGTCAAAAGCTTCCTGCGTCATTAGCCTGAGCTCCGTGCTGTCGCGGAGCTTATCCGCGTCATCAAGGATGAAGCCACCAGTCTCGGCGAAGGCCGCGCACGAGAACGGGAGAATGAGCGCAAGCGCGGCGAGGATTGACGTTATTTTTCTTTTCAAGGCGTATTCACCACCCGCAAAGGCTGAAAGTAGAAATTTATCCGGTTTTTGCTCTTATGTCAGGATTTAATCATCGTCCGTGGGCATCACAATTTCTTCTTTAATCACCTGCGTCTCGTCAAAGTACGCGGGGATGGACATGC